>JABDAO010000033.1 GCA_013289095.1 Bacteroidota bacterium
TCTTCCCGTGAGCGCTGCCCAGACTTCTCAATTCTCTGAGAAGTCGTATGCTTAGAAAAAAGTGTAGCGTCTGTCATCTGTGTTTAGCTGGAAAAAGCCGGTAAGGAATTCTGAATCAATGTTTGTCGGGGAAATAAACTT
The DNA here is from genome assembly GCA_013289095.1 of Bacteroidota bacterium. GTDB lineage: Bacteria > Bacteroidota > Bacteroidia > Palsa-965 > Palsa-965 > Palsa-965. Next base: position 142 of record JABDAO010000033.1, read on the forward strand.
CCTGAAACAAACCGGATAACAGGATCATAGCATAAAAAGGCCCAGCCGATATGACGTTCTGTTTTATTTCCTGGGTCCTGTAGTATCCTTCAGTTGAAGCGGTACACTCTCGGTAGAAGGAGGTGGTATCACATTGCCATCGGTATCCAGTTCAATAATGTCATAGCCCAGTTTCTGGAGTTTTGAATACACCTCTTTTTTATCGCCCACAACCAGGATCAGCATCTGGTCTGTTGACAGGTATTTTTTTGCCAGGGCATTGACATCGGCCACTGTCATTTTGTTCAGGATCTCGGTTTGGCGTTTTACATAGTCGCGGTCGAGGTTATAATCCTGGATGCGTTTGAGGAAATCTGATTTCTGACGCGGTGTTTCATAATTCATGACCTCGCCCAGCGACATCGATTTTTGAGTGAATGAAAGTTCGGCAGCGGTGATGCCCTTGTTGCGGTATGTGCCCACGATATCTACCAGATCCAGGAGTGTGCTGTCGGTTGCGTTGGTGCGTACCGGGGCAAAGATGGTAAATACCCCGTTGTATCTGTCTGAACCGAATTGCGAACCTGCCCCATAAGTATAATACTTCACTTCCCGCAGATCGTGGTTAATCCGGCTGTTGAAATCTACGCCAAGCACATAGTTCATGGCGCTGGCTTTGAAGTATTCGCCCGAAGGGTCAAACAGCAAACCGGTGGTTTCGCCCATACGTACAACGCTTTGGGCAGCCTTCTCTTTGTTGACGAGGTAAATCTTCAAACGTTTGCCATTTGGCCTGTCGGGCATCTGGGGCCTGAGGACAACGGTTTGGCTTTTCAGTTCCTTCAGAAAGGCAAGCTGACTGATCACGGTTTCTTTGTCTTCGTTGGCAACCACCACTACTTTACAGATGGAAGGCGCCAGGTGGCCAAAATAAAAGTTCCGCAGATCGGCCAGTGTGATTGATTTAACAGATGCGGTTGTGCCAAGTGTCGGGACGGAGAGTATGTTTTTTTCGCCATAAATAAGCTTGTTGTACACATTGGTTGCAATGGCATCGGGCTGGGTGGCATTGTTGGCGATGGCCTGCAGGCTCTGGTTTTTGTCTTTTTGGAATTCGAGCGAATCAAACTTTGGGGTGTACAGTATTTCTTTTACGATATCGAGTGTTGCCGGCAGGTTCTTGGTAAGCGCAGTAATCTTGAGCACCAGCTCGTCGCGGGTAGAGGTAAAGGTAAGATCGCTGCCAAGCATGTCGAGCTTGTCATTGATGACCTCGCCGTTGTTTTTGGTGGTCGACATCTCGTTGAGCATCATGGCGCACAAGTTCGAAATGCCTGCATTCGAAGGATCTTCCTGACGATGTCCGGCTTCGAGCGCCAGGGTGATGGTAGTCATCGGCACCTCGTCGTTCCTCACCCCGATAAGATGCAGGTCGTTGTCAAAACGTTCTTTCCAAAAGTCGGGTACAGGGGCCATCGGTACAGGACCTGGTGTAGGCTGTGTCTTGCGGTCGAAGTTGTCCTGGGGTTTGTGATAGCTCAGGTTTTTGTACTCTGCTGCTTCGGGGGCTGTGGTGTTACGAACAGGCGGCACAAAATTATCGGGAGCGGCAGCCAGCTCCGGATGGCCTTGTGGGCAAACACTCAGGTACACTGCAGGTTTGCCCTTGATGTATTTTTCGTAGACACGCCATACATCTTCCTTTGTCAGCTTTTTCAACTCAGCCGATTTGAGGCTGAGTGCATTTGCATTGCCAAGCATGGTATAGTTATGCGCCAGGATCGAAGCCTTGCCTCTGACCGAGGAGAGCGAGTTGATGAGCTCCACTTCGAGGGAGTTCTTGAATTTCAGGACATCCTCTTCTTTCACTCCTCTTTTTTCGAATTCTGTAAACGTAACTTTAATCATGCTGTCTATCTGGGCCAGGGTCTTTCCCGGGAATGCCGTAATACTAAGCCTGACCATTCCGCTGAGTTCATTGCCGTCGTGAAGCATGAGGGCCCTGCCTGCCACCTGGGTATTGATAAATTTCTGATACATGATGGAGTTCTTTCCGTTGCTCAGCACATCACACAAGGCTTCGAGCGCGAGCTCGTCTTTATTGCCTTCTTCCACACCCGGCCATGAAATGTTGAGCTGTGGGTTACGGATGCGGTCGAAATTGGTGATGTACCTGTCTTTATCAAGCACTGCAGGCATTTTAGGCATTCGTTTTACCTCCACTCCGCGGGGGATGGAACCGAAATATTTTTCAACCAGGGCAATGACCGTTTCGGGCTTTACATCGCCTGCAACGGTAATTACGGCATTGTTTGGGCCATACCAACGCATAAAGAATTTTTTCAGATCGTTTACATCCACCCGGTTCAGGTCTTCGATGAAACCGATGGTGGGCCAGGAGTAGGGGTGGCCCAGGGGATAGAGCGCGGCCACTGTTTTTTCTTCCACCAATCCATAGGGGCGGTTATCGTAACGTTGACCGCGTTCGTTCTTTACGGTTCCGCGTTGTACTTCAAATTTTTGTTGGGTAACGGCATCCAGCAAAAATCCCATGCGGTCGGCTTCGAGCCAGAGCGCTGTTTCAAGCTGGTTGGAGGGCAGCGTTTCGAAATAATTGGTGCGGTCGCCGGTGGTGGAACCGTTCATCGAGCCTCCTGCTTCGGTCACAAGGGTGCTGTGTTGTCCGTTTTCGACATGGTCTGAACCCTGGAACATCATGTGTTCAAAGAAGTGTGCAAACCCCGAACGACCTTCCTGTTCGCGGGCAGATCCTACATGATAGGTTACATCCACATGCACGATCGGGTCTGAATGATCTTCATGGATGATGAGGTTCAGCCCGTTGGGCAATTCATACCGTACATAAGGAATACAGAGCTCGTCTCCGGTTTTCTCTACCTTTTCTACCAGTTTTGCTTTTGGGTCTTCGGCGGTGAAAGAAGAGAAGAGCATCAGGGCTGCTGCGCAGAAGGATATCAGTGTCTTTGTAGGTTTCATCGTATCGGTGCATTTGTTAAGGACGGGTAAAAGTAGGCATTCGGCCCTGAATTTCATGAAAACCTTGTTTGGAGGACGATGGGAGGTATAGGCGGTCGGATCTCTGTACGAACCGAATAGCTCAGAAAAGGTACCGGTACTAGGGAAGAATAACGCGAACGGGTTGGTTCAACCCTGCAGGAGCAAGGCATAGAAGGTTCGAATACGCATGTACTGAATATTTCTGAACTGCCCAAGAGAATCGGCTTTGTAGAAATTGCCGATGGCAGCGGTCCTGTTTTTGGAAGAAAGAGTGTGATTGAATAAGTGTACAGTAAGAACAGCGGTATAAATAAAGAAAGCCCCTCTATGGAGGGACTTTTTAGTTGTTACGAGTTTTCCTTCCCTCAACCCGCGAACGTCGAAGTATGGCACGCGAAATGGGTGTTAGCGATCTTGTTGTATTATTTTGTAATCCTGGGATAGACCCAACCGGACTTAAAAAAGCGCAAAATAAATTTGTGCAAGTTATTGTTTGCGCATATATTTGCAAACGATTGCTTGCGAAACGAAAACAACTAAGATGAGAAGAGATGTGTATCAGGGGATTGCAGACCCTACAAGGCGTGCCATAATAAGCCTCATCGCCCGACAGGCAATGACCCCAAACGCCCTTGCCGAACATTTCAACATTTCAAGACAAGGCGTGTCAAATCACATCAAGATACTAACGGAGTGCGAGCTTGTAAAACAAAAACAACAAGGACGGGAAATTTATTACACACTGGAAGTAAAAAAATTGAAGGAGATAGACAAATGGCTTGAACAATACAGAACGATTTGGGAAAACCAATTTAATCAACTCGACAAGGTATTATTAACGCTTAAAAAACAGAAAAAATGAAAAACAACTTGCTATTTGATTTTACCGTTGACAAAGCAACAAAAACGGTATTCGTAAACAGAGAGTTTGATGCCGACCTTTCGCTGGTGTGGGATGCTTTTACCAAACAAGAAATTCTTGACCAATGGTGGGCGCCTAAGCCCTGGGCATCAAAAACAAAAATCATGGATTTCAAAGTTGGCGGTCGAAGATTTTATGCAATGGTAGGCCCTGAAGGACAAGAACACTGGTCAATTCAGAAATTTACTTCCATTACTCCCAAAACGAATTTCAACTATTTGAATGCCTTTGCAGACGCAGCCGAAAACCCTGATTTACCGGGTTCTGAGTGGGATTTGAATTTCAGCGAACAAAATGGAACGACCAAAGTAAGTATTACTATTAAAAATGAATCACTTGCCCGCATGGAGCAGATGATCGAAATGGGCTTCCAGGGAGGATTTACTATGACATTGAACTACTTGGGAAATCTGTTACCAACCTTATCGAAACAACAATAAGGGCATCTCTAATAACCCCGTTTTCTTGACCTCTCCCTGACCCTCTCCCAAGGAGAGGGAATGTTTGGAAGGGTTATTAGAGATGCCCTAAAAAGAAAACATGCAAATTAGGGAAGTATAATGTCTCTGACACCGTTTACCTTTACGAACAGGTACTCCGGCATCTATTCGATCTGGGTCTGAGTAATAACCCTAATTATTTTTTCATCCTGGGATAGGCCCAAATGGTTTAGGGGTGCGAAGAATCGTGAGGACGGGGTGGTTTGTTGTACGGGTTTGCGTGGGAGGCCTCCTTCGGAGGCCCGCACTGATTCCTTTCACACAGTCCTGCCCGTCAATCAGTGCAATCGGAATGTTTCTTTTATGGGATTTGCGCCAACGGTTTGGGAAGAATAGCGCGAACGGGTATGTTCTCATTTCTGCTTGATTCGGATTCCGATCACAGTTACATCATCTGTCTGCTCCATGCTGCCTTTCCAGGTTGCATGATGCTCATCAAGGAATTTCAGTTGCTCTTCCATGGTTCTGTCCTGTATCGACAGGAGGAGTTCCTTGAATTTCTTCTTCATCAGCTTCTTGTTGGTAGGGCCGAACTGGTCGGCAAAACCATCTGTAATCAGGTAGAGGGTTACCTCATTCCCGAACTCAAGCTCATGAGAGGAGAATGGTCGTCTGCCCTCGCTTTTTCCGATAGGTTGTTTGTCCGCTTTTATTTCGATCAACTCGTTATGTTTAACAATCCAAAGCGGGTTGTTGGCTCCGCTCCACTGTATCCTGCCCGTCCCCCGGTCAATCGAAAGGAGAGAAATATCCATCCCGTCGCTGATCTCTTCTTCACTCTTTGCGAAAGTCTCCAGGACAAGTTCGGTTACCTTATCAAGTATTTTACCCGTATCGCTCAGATTAAATTCATTTACAGCTCTGTTCAGCGCATTCGAGCAAACAATACTCACCAGCGCCCCTGGGACCCCATGGCCTGTACAGTCACAGGCAGCGATGCAGACGGTGTTACCATGGGTGTGCATCCAGTAAAAATCGCCTGCTACGATATCCTTGGGCCGGTATAACAGAAAGGAATCGGGTAACTGTTGATTGATGGATGCGTACGTAGGCAAAATGGCATCCTGCAAACGCTTGGCATAGGTGATACTATCCAGTATTTCCAATTGCTTTTCTTCAATTATCTTCTTTTGGAATTCAACCTCGATGTTTTGTCTCTCTAAACTTAATTTTTGAACTTCGACCAGATCTTTTTGTTTTTCGATGATTCTCTTCTGGCTATTCGTAATCAGGAACCGCCGGTACAGAAAAACGGAAAAGACGACCACCATGAAAAGAATAGCAGCAACCGAATAAATCGTAATACGCTGCTTTTTACTTTCCTGGCGTGCCTGATAATCGAGATTCTCTTGCCTGGCCTTTGTCGCTATCTCCTTTTTGTCGAACTCATACTGCATGGCGCTGTGCTGGCTTTTCTTCTTTGTTTCTTCACTTGCCAGACTGTCACGGTACAGAATATAGGATCTGTAGTTTTGGAGTGCGCCCCTGAAGTTTCCTCTCGCGCTGTCGAGTGCAGATCGTATCTGATAGCTCTGTTCCAATCCCTCTTTGACATGCATTTTCTGATTTAGCAGGAGTGCCTGTGCCGAATACGCCTCGGCATCTTGCAGCCTGTGAAGCTTGAGGCTCAGGCTGGCAAGATTGTTTGTACAATCGGCAAGACCACTCCGATCGCCGATCTCCTCTTTTATTTTGAGCGCCGAGAGGTAGTACTTCAAGGCTTCGGGGTAATTCTCCAGATCTTCATAAACCTCTCCCAGATTATCAAGATCAATCGATACCGATCCTTTATTCTTGCATTCTTCGTCAAGATTTAAGGCCAAGCGGTGCATTTTTAAAGCACCTTCATAATTTTTTTGATGCATGAAATTGTTCGCAATATTCCCGTATGAATGGGCCATCCCCTGTTTGTCCTTCAATTCAGTTTTTAGGCGCAGTGATTGATAATGGTTTTTGAGCGCTTCGGTGTAGTTTCCCAAACTTTTATAAATGATTCCTATATTATCGTAGGTCGCTGCGAGTCCCGGTTTATCCTGTAGTTCTTCTTTGATTTTGAGCGAATTAAAGTAATTGGACAGGGCGAGTGGATAATCTCCCAGATACAAGTAAATATTTCCAATGTTGTTAAAAGATGCGGAAACCGCTTTTCGGTCATTCAGTTCTTCTCTGATCTTTAATGCGTCATTCTGCATTTTCAATGCACCTGCATAATTTCCCTGGTCGGTGAATATATTTCCGATATCGTTATACAGGGTGGCGATGCCTTTTTTGTTTTTCGTCTTCTCCCAGATCGCCAGGGCGGAAAAATAGTTCTTCAGCGCCTCCTCATACTTCGTTTGATCTTCGAACAAAAAGGCAATCGTCATAAAGGCCTTTGCGATACCCGCCTGATAATTCAGTTTCTGGGCAAGGGCGAGTGCTTGCTCTCCGCAACGCATCCCCGCTTCAAACTCACTTGTTTCGTCGTAAATGCTGCATAGTTTATTCAGATGTATCACCAGGAGCGTATCTGCTTTATCCCGTTGAATGAGGGCTTGAAGAGAATCGGCCTGCCGATTGGCTGCACTTAGGAGAGGAGTAAAAAAAAGGAGAAAAATTGCGATGTGTAATCGGTGCATGATCCAGGTTGTAAATCAAATCGGTTAACAGGCATCAGCTTCTGTAGCTTCTGCACAGGCCCTTCTAAGATTGCATCAAACACCTCCCTTCAAACTTGTATTTTCCGTTAGTCAATACCGTTAGTCAACATAAAAAAAGCAGTTACGATTTAACGTAACTGCTTGATTACTGGTGTGGTGCCTCCAGGAATCGAACCAGGGACACAAGGATTTTCAATCCTTTGCTCTACCAACTGAGCTAAGGCACCAGCATTATTGTATCAAACATACTAAACAAAAACGAAACCCGGGACATACCCATTTTTTAGCAGCTCTTGGCTTCCGCCAGGAAGCTTAGAGCTGCTTATCCCGCCCTTCGCGGGACAATCCTTTGCTCTACCAACTGAGCTAAGGCACCAGCATAACGAAGTCGAATAAGGATTGGTTCAATGCAAACCGGCATCATTTTTCGGAGGGCAAATATACAATAATTTCCAATCGCAAGATAAATCATCCAAAAGGGGAGCTTTTTTATACTTTTGAGATGTGAATCTGCTCATCGATATCGGCAATACGCGCACCAAAGCTGCTTTGTTTCAGGGTGATAGCCTTGTTCATGTGGGCATCATCGAACTGGCCGGGCCGGGTTCGATGTATCGTTTTCTGGGTGAGTATACCCCTGAGCGCATGCTTATTTCGTCTGTTTTGAAAGAATTGCCCGGGTTTCTGGACGAATTTAGCAAGACAATCAGGTGCATCGAATTTACTGCTTCTACACCTATTCCCCTTAAAAACGAGTATAAAAGCGCTTCTACCCTTGGAAGCGACCGGCTTGCTGCTGCCGTGGGAGCCTGGAAAAGATATCCGTCTGCACATTTGCTGGTGATCGATGCCGGCACCTGCATCAAATACAATTATGTAACCCCGGCAGGTGAATATATGGGGGGAGGCATTTCGCCGGGCATCGTCATGCGTTTTAAAGCCATGCATGCCTTTACCGGGAAATTGCCCGAGCTTGAACCGGAGTTTGATTTCAGTACCCTGTGCGGTGCATCTACCCACGATTCGCTGCAATCGGGTGTCATGAACGGGGTTGTGGATGAGGTGGATGGAATGATTAATCGGTATACAGAACAATATCCACAGTTAAAAACCGTTCTGACCGGTGGGAACTATCATTTTTTTGAGGATCGGTTAAAAAACCGCATCTTTGCGCACCCCAATCTGGTTCTGGAAGGGTTAAATGAAATCTTGGAATATAATGTCCGTACTTAAAAGAGTGAGTGCCTTGATGTCGTTGAAATTTCTTTTCTTCTTCGCTCTTGTATCTGTATCCTTATCCGGTTTTTCACAAGGCCTTACCAGTTCACCGTATTCACGTTATGGTTTAGGCGATCTGCAACAGCCCGGGCTGGCACAAAACTTCGCCCTTGGCGGTGCAGGCATTGGCTGGAGGGCCGATACGCTTACCCCTTCGTATGTCAATACGCTCAACCCGGCTTCGTATGCCGCCATGCGCATTACCACCATTGAAACAGGCCTGACAAGCAATACCACCCAGTTTCAGGGCACCGGCGCTTCGACCTTTGTCCTCAACAATACTTCGTTTCAGTACCTGGCTGTTGGTTTGCCCATCAAACGCTGGTGGGGCCTTTCGTTTGGTCTGATGCCTTATTCGAATGTGGGGTATAATATACATACCACTTCTTCGCGTGATACAATCGGGATCATCGACAATTATTACCAGGGCACCGGAGGCATCAACAAAGCCTATTTGGGTAATGGTTTCAAACTGCTGAAAAAAAAATATACCGAACGCACCGGCACCGAACTCTGCTTTGGCTTCAATGCCAGTTATATGTTCGGGGCCATCAACGAAATCAGACATGTGGATTACGAAAACCCCGATTACTACGATACCCGGGTGGATGAAACACTCCGTGTTCATGATGTGGCCTATGATTTCGGGCTCCAGTTCAAGTTCAGGATCGATTCGGCCATGCGGAGCAACCCCAAACTGGTTACAGGCGGGGCCTTCGACGATCATAAACACCGCGACAGTGTGCAGGTCTACAATACCTTCAAGATCGATTCGGTGCATAAATCATCGTTTGGAAAAAAATACTTTGTGCATCATGGCGACAGCACGCATTTGGAGAAACGCCGGAGCCGTGCCGATATTGAGGACATCACCTTTTCTTTTGGCCTGACATATGCCCCCCCCATGGGTCTTGCTTCTTCCGAAGATTACCTGGCCCGCAGCTTTAACGAACCCAGCGGATATGAGATCTATAAGGATACCATCATCAACAATATCAATCATACCACCACTACCTATATCCCGGCCAAGATGGGCTTCGGGCTTTCTATCAACCGTACGTATCATTGGAACCTGCTGGCCGATTTCACCTATCAGAAATGGAACGGCTTTTCGGTCGACCAGGTCAATGGCGGCCTTGTAAACAGCATGCAGGGATCGCTTGGGTATCAGTTTCAAAAGGCGCAACGCGGGCCTTACCTCAGTATTGTGCGTTACCGTTTCGGGTTGAGGTACAACGAAAGCTATGTGCAGTTTGGCGATACCCGCATTGTGGAAGCAGGGCTCACGTTTGGGGCTGCTTTTCCGGTGGCTATCTCGCGTGTGAAACACCACGAATACGATGTAAACCTGTACCGCAACTATTCCATGATCAACGTAAGCGTTGAACTGGGCCAGACGGGCACCACCTCCAACGGTTTGATCCTTGAGAATTATGCCCGGGTTGTCATCGGTTTCACCATCAACGATCGGTGGTTCCAGCATTATAAATACAACGACTAGGCCGTTGTTCCTTCTTCTTAAACACCCCTGTTTATGGGACGTCTCATTCTCCTGATCCTGTTTGTGGTTGCACTCGCTTCGTGCGAAAACGACATGAAGACCGTGAACGATGTCACCACCAAGACCGAACTCCCCATACGCGTTGCTCATAACTCGGTTATTCTTTACAGCGACTCGGCCCATGTCAGGGTAAAGCTAAAGGCTGCCCTGCTGAACCAGTATATCGGCGAAAATCCCCGCATTGTCATGCCCAGAGGGGTGGATGTACGTTTTTACAACGACAGTCTGAAAGAAACGACCAAGCTTACCGCCGACTCGGCCATCCGCAAAGAAAAAACCAATGTCATGGAGGCCTATCGCAAGGTCGTGGTCGTTAACCGTAAAGGCGAGACCCTGCAAACCGAGAAACTGATCTGGGATGAGCGCCGCCGCATCATCTTTACCGATGTGCACGTGCTCATCACCACCGCCGATGGCGAAATACTGGAGGGCGATGGAATGGAAGCCAACGAGGATTTTACGAAATACAAAATCAAGAAACCCCATGGCGATCATCCGGTGAATGAACAATAGAGAAAGAGAAACAGAAAACGAAACTTGAAAATGCACGCATGTATCAGAGATGCCCCGGAGAAATACGCAATCAAAAAAAACACCGACCTTTGCGTCGCCTAATACAACTGCCATGAAAGCAAACAAACTTTTTAGGATCAGCGAAATCATGTGGCTCGTTGTGGCCATAGCCTGTATCCTTACCGATCTTTTTATCTTCATCATCATTCGCGACAATCAAAAAGGAGTCTTCTTTTTAGGGCTTACGTTTATGGCCGGACTGATGTATTCGGTCAGACGCAAAATGCGCATCCGGGCCGATGCCAATGAGAACGGAGCTCCTCCTCCGCCTTCTAAACGTTCTTCTTAAGTTCACCGATCAGCTGATTGACAATGCTTATACTTTCGGTCTTTTCGTTTATTGCAGTCCTCTTTTTTACGGCTGTCAGAGCCTCCCTGAGCTCATCTATCCGGCTCAGGCTCCAGCTGGAGAGCCATCACCTTACGCTTGAAGGCCGTGCAGCCCGTTTGTTTATCAACCAGACAACCCGTGTATCGCTCACCCTGAAAACGGCGCGGAACCTGTTCCTGGTGCTTTGGATCCTTTCGGCTTTCGTGCTTTGTTTTCATCTGGGGGCCGCTGAGCCGGGTTCGCTCAGGGGCATCGGTTATTTCGCCCTCGGATTCTCGGTTTTTTGTTTCCTCATGGCCGATATGGTGGTGGCCAACCTTAGCAGCCTTCATCCCTATGCCTTGCTGCGTTTGTTTTCGCCGCTTTTCCTGCTTACTTATACCATCTGCTCGCCGGTTACATCGGTCTTGTATTGGTTCCGAAACCTCATCTTCAGCCAGGCCGATAAACTTCCCGGTTCATCCGATAAACAAATAAGCAAGAGCGAAGATTTTGAAGACCTGATCAACAGTTTAAACGAAGGAGCATCCAACGAATTGCCGCATACGGAGGTACAGATTCTCCAAAACGCACTCGATTTTCAGGAAGTAAAAGCAGGGGCTTGTATGATTCCCCGGTCGGAAGTGGTGGCCATGGAAATTAATTCATCGATCGATGAACTTATCGCCCGGTTTACGGCAACGCGTCTGACACGTATTCTCATTTTTCGCGAAAACATCGAAAATATCATCGGGTATGTGCATTCCTTTGAGCTCTTCCGCAAACCGGTGTCGGTCATTTCGATGGTGCGCCCGGTGGTGGTGGTTCCCGAAACCACTCCCGTACGCGATCTGCTCACCCTGTTTATCAAACAACACCGGAATATTGCGCTTGTCATTGATGAATATGGCGGAACGTCGGGCATCCTTACCATGGAAGATGTAATCGAGGAACTTTTTGGGGAAATTGACGACGAACACGACAGCGATCAGCTCCTGGAGAAGAAACTAAACGAAAAGGAATACCTCCTTTCGGCACGTTTGGAGGTTAGTTACCTGAATGAAAAATACGGTTTCCAGATCCCCGATTCGGCCGATTATCATACCCTCGGAGGTTTTGTCTTCCACCTGGCCCAGGGCATGCCCAGGCCCAAACAAAAGCTTTTTTACGAACTCTTCCGCCTGGAAGTGATGGAGATGAATGCCAACCGTGTCGAGACGGTGAAGATGATACTCAAATAGCGTTAAGCATTGAAATTTTACACGTTCCAACCCATCCTTCCCCCCGGTGAGGATGTTTTTAAGCCAGCTTGTGCATTAGACGGCTTGTGCGCTAATGCACAGTGTGTCAGAATTTGCGCAGTCACGATAGTCATCGGGATGGGTTATTCCGCGGGTTCGTTGTGCTGCTGGCCTTTTGAGCGCGAATGCCTGCTTCTGATGCATAATGCTGGATAAAAAATGCTTGCTATTCCTCATTCCGGTATGAAACGTTCGGAAATCGGTCGGATCAGGAATGGAACCTTAGTGTATGTATCAGGAACAATTAAAGGCATCTTACAACTTTGACAAGGCATCTCGCAGCCCTGATAAGGAACCAGAGGGAAAGTATCGGGAAGCTCGGGGAACATGTCGGGAACCTTAGGGAACATGTCGGGAAGCTCGGGGAACATGTCGGGAACCTTAGGGAACATGTCGGGAACCTCGGGGAACATGTCGGGAACCTTAGTGAACGTGTCGGGAAACTAAGGGAACATGTCGGGAACCTTAGTGAACGTGTCGGGAACCTAAGGGAACATGTCGGGCACCTTAGTGAACGTGTCGGGAACCTTAGGAAACATGTCGGGAACCTAAGGGAACATGTCGGGAACCTTAGCAAACATGTCGGGAAGCTTAGTAAACATGTCGGGAACCTGAGGGAACATGTCGGGAAGTTTGGGGAACATGTCGGGAAGTTTAGCAAACATGTCGGGAACCTAAGGGAACATGTCGGGAAGCTTAGTAAACATGTCGGGAACCTAAGGGAACGTGTAAGGAACCTCAGGGAACAGGTAAGGAATCTTAGGGAAGGAAGGTGCCAGGATTAGGGCCTGAAGAACGGTTAATAAGGCAAAGCGTACAGAGAATCAATGCGTTGTGCTGGTTTTTGCCCCGAAACCGGTATTTTTGGGGCCCGTTTTCGCTGTTTTCGATCCATCTGTATGTATTTAAGCTGGTTTAGCGTTAAAATCAGCCCCAGGTCTGGCTTAGGTGCTCCCCAAAATGATTTTTTTTTACTTTCAGTGAAGATACGTATATTCGTCCCCCAATTAACAAGGAATAGCTATGTCAGTATTGAGTAAAATAAGAAGCAGGGCAGGCCTGCTGGTGGCCGTAATCGGCATCGCATTGTTTGCATTTATCCTGGGTGATATCTTCACTTCGGGCCGCTCGGTATTTTCTGCCAAGGAAACCAATGTAGGCGTTATAGGCGGAGAAGAAGTTTCGATCATGGAATTCGAGAAAAAGGTGCAGGAGCAGCTCGAGACTATGAAGAAAAACAATCCGAACCAACCGATCGATGAAGCCAAAACCGATCAGGTGGTGCAGACTACCTGGAACCAGACCATCAACGAAAAGATATTCAACCGCGAATTCGCGAAAGTGGGTGTAAGCGTCACCGGCGATGAACTGACCGATCAGATGGAGGGAAAAGATCCAAACCCGGTGATGAACCAATATTTCAGCGATCAGAAAACCGGTCAGATCATCCCACAGTATGCCCGTCCGGATGGCAAGCTCAATGTCAAGGAAGTACGTAAATACGTTGCCGGCATGAACGAAGAAGCCGAGAAGAGCTGGGTCATGCTCGAGAAATACGTACGCGAAACACGCAAACAGGCCAAATACATGAACCTCATTAAAAAAGGTTTGTATGTTACCACGGCCCAGGCCAAACACGATTCGGCCGATGCTTCCTCGATCTACTCGATACGTTATATTGCAAAAAAATTCAATACCGCTCCCGACAGCACCATCCAGGTTACCGATGCCGATCTGCTGACCTGGTACAATGCACATCAGTATCGTTTCAAAGTAAAAGAACCTGTGCGCAGCATCGAGTTTGTAAACTTTGAAATAACCCCCACCCGTAAAGACATCAACGAGCTGAAAGGCGATATGAACAACATGGTGGCCGAATTCAAAACCAAGACAGGTAAAGATGACTCCGCCTTTGTACAAGGCGAATCGGATACACGCAATTATGCAACCAAGCTCCTCAAACGCAGCCAACTCACAGCCGGCCTCGACACGGTATTTCCCGAAGCAGAAGCAGGTACGGTGGTAGGACCGGTGCAGGAAGGAAATAAGATGATGTTGTATAAACTCATCTCCAAAGAAACATCGTCAGACTCCGCCAAGGTGCGTCATATCCTGATCGGATACAAAAGCCCTTCCTCGCGCGACAGCACGGTACGCCGTACGAAGGCCGAAGCCAAACTGCGTGCCGACAGTGTGCTGGCTCTGATCAAGAGCAAGAAGAAAAAGATGGAGGACCTGGTAGAAACATATACCGACGACGGAGGTTCTAAAAACCCCGCCACCAAAGAAGGCGAGATGGGTTACCACGGCATTTATGGCTGGTACACCAACGAAACAGGGTTTGCGCCTGCCTTTAAGGAATTTGGTCTGAACGGCAAGAAAGGCGATGTAGCCATTGTTGAAACCGAATTTGGTTACCACATTATGGAGATCTTAGACAAGACCAGGGAATCGCCAAAATACAAGGTTGTGTCTATCGAGCGTCAGGTACAACCAAGCAAGGCTACCATCGATTCGGTTTATCTCAAGGCCAATACCTTTGCCGGAAAGAACACTACTTCTGAATTGTTTGCCGCAGCGGTTGTGAAAGACGGATTGAACAAACGTATGGCAAGCGATATACACCCGACAGATCATGCCATCAACGGCCTGGAGTCGCCAAAAGAACTGGTGCGCTGGGTATTTGCCGATGAGCGTAAGAAAGGCGATGTGTCGCAACCCTTCCAGTTGGGCGAACGTTTTGTGGTTGCATCGCTTACCGCAGTCAAAGAAAAAGGCATTGCCGATCTGGCCTCTGTAAAAGACAAGGTTGAGCAGGAAGTAAAGAAAGAAAAGAAAGCCGAAAAATTCATTGAGCTCTTCACCAAAGAAGGAGCCGGTGTTACCAAGATAGAAGACCTGGCTGCTAAGCTCCGTGAGCCTGCACAGGTAGCCGACAATGTTAATTTTGCAAACTCGTTTATCCCGGGCGTTGGTCAGGAGTACGACCTCATTGGGTTTCTGACCGGGGCAAAAGAAGGCAGCATCAGCAAACCGATCAAGGGCAACAACGGTGTGTATGTAGTATCTGTTCAGAAGATTGCTAAAAACCCGGCTACCCCCGATTCGAAAACGCTCAAGAAACAAAACATGGCATCGCTCCAAAGCCGTGTTGATCAGGATATGTTTGAGGCGTTGAAAGAAAATGCCGGCATCAAGGATAACCGGGCGAAGTTCTTTTAAAAACGCAGGAATGTAGTGAAAGAAAGGCGATCTGGAAGGGTCGCCTTTTTTTGTGCGTTGTACGGAACGATTGTATCCCTGTTGGTGGTTGAAATTCGATGCTTAACGAAGATTGAAAAATAGTTTGAACCCGACTTATTCGCTATCCGATAACGCCAAGGAAACGATAAAGTAATTGGTCGTTAAATTTAAACGAGCAGCAAGGCAGGGTGTTTCTCGAAATATTTATCTCTCAGGTAAATCCCGATGAGATGGATGGCAGATTCAAGGCTTAACCGGATCTTCCGTTCCTCTTTCTCGTAATAGGGATTGTTGAAGAGATAATTCTTGATCGGGGTAAACCCGTCTGAAGTAAGCTCTTTAATCAAAATGGTTTTGGAAAATATCTCGACGTCGAGAGCAGATTTAAAGGTCTCCTTTTCCATCATAGCCAACAGATAGGACAGGTTATCGTCAACGTATTTTTTGCCCCCGATAGCCTCCAATACTTCAATTCCCAGGTCTGATAGCTGGAAAGGGCTTTTTGATTTTAATAAATCAAACGGAAAATCATCGTGTTTGGTGGCCAGAAATGCGATGAGGACGAAAAAATTGTTCTGGATAGATTCTATTTTCTCATAGATTATCTCAATATGTCTGTTGATCGCCTCCATCTGTCTGTTGATCACCTCCATCTGTCTGTTGAGCTTCTCAATACTAACCTCATTCGACTGGATCTTTTGCGTGATAATAATCAGCGCGGGAATCAGCACGGTTTCAATCTTGCCGCATTCCGTTTCTGTCTTCTGCAGGCGATGATCCAATTGAACCAGAATGATCTCTATCTGGCTGCATGCCTTTTCTGTCTTTTGAAAACGAAGATACAAGGCTTTGATTTTCCACCCCAGCCAAAAGAAGAGCGCTCCGGCAAGAAACAGTGGGGAGTGATCTGAAAGCCATTTAACAATTAGATCCAACATGAGCGCTGGTTTTGTCAAACATAATATGCTTTACAAACTCCGGATGCCGCTGAGAATTTGTGCATCACCGGGGTTTTGACAAAGATAAGAATTACTTGCCGCTCTTCAATCCGGTCCTGGTAATCACCGATTCTTCCTGATAGCTGTCGTAATCGGTATTGATATCCCACAGGTTGTGTTTGGCGCCCTGGAGTATATTTTCTGAAGCAAGCAGGCCCATGAGGATACTGTGATCCTGGTTGTTGTATTTAAATGCTCCGTAACGCCCTATGACGAGGAGGTTTTCGATCGAACTGAGGAATGTTTCGACAGGTTTCAGGTTGTCTTTATATCCGTTATCGTAAACCGGGTAACAACGCGGGATGCGGTATGTCTTGCCTGCCGAGATCTTGCCGTTCTGGATGAGGCCGGTCATCTGCAGTTCTTTCTTGCCCAGCTCCACGAGTTTTTCTTCGCTCCAGGTCCAGATCTCGTCTTCATCATAACACCAGTATTCAAGGGCCATGATGGTACTGTTACTGTCGCCGTACAACTCGGGAACCCAGTTCCTGAAATTGGTGATGCGGCCGGTGAGAAGTTCCGAACTGTGTACATAAATCCAATTATCAGGGAAGAGGTCTTTCTCTTCCACCATTAGATACACGAGTATGGTATTTCGGAATTTGAGTTTCTTATTTGCATCCAGGATCGTTTGCGGCACATCGGGCAGACGGCTCACGAGCAAGGTCATGGGCATAGAGGAAATGATGTAATCGTAGTGGGTGATGACGCCGTCCTGGGTTTGAATGCCGCTGACTTTTCCATTTTGGGTGATGACACGTTGAACAGGGGTGTTTAATAAAACACGTCCTCCGTTTTTTGTAACGGCATCGGCCATACGTTGGTAGACCATGCCGGTGCCGCCATGAGGGTAAGCAAACTCATCGACCAGGGTTTTGTGTTTATTGCCCTTGCCGCCCAGGATGCCATTCTTGACAGCTTCCCAGAGCGAGAGTTTCTTGATGCGTTGGGCGGCAAAATCGGCATCGAGCTCGGAGCATTTTATCCCCCAGAGCTTTTCGGTATAGGTCTTGAAAAACATCCGGTACAACCGTTTCCCGAACCTGCTGGTAACCCAGCTTTCGAAGGTATGATGTTCACTCTCACGCACCAGTTTTTCCTTAAAGAAGCTGAGCATACATAAGCTTGCTTCCCAGAGGCCCAGGTTGCTCAATGCGTCGAATGGCTTAAGCGGGTAATGATAGAATTTCTTTTTGTAATAGATACGGGTCAGACGGTTCACCATCTCATAATCAGAACCAACCACCTCGAGCCAGGCTTCGTTCACCCTACGGTCTGAACTGAAGAAACGGTGAGGACCGATGTCAACGGTCTGGCCCCAGAGCTGGATGGATTTTGCCAATCCTCCCACGCTGTTGCTGGCCTCATACACATCAACGCCGGGCATCTGTTTTGACAGTTCGTATGCGGCGGTCATGCCGGCCGGGCCTGCTCCGATTACTGCTATTTTCATTCAATGCTGTTTAACGAATGGCTTGGTTTGAGGATCAATCAAGGGTGGGCAAAAGTACAAAAAATACGGAATAGCCCTGCGGAGGTGGAGCGGCAAGGAGTTTCACCTTAAAATCATCAAGCGCTGTGAATCCAGCTTGATAAAGATGAAAAGCAGGATGGTAAAGCCCCAAAGCGATGAGCCACCATAGCTGAAAAAGGGAAGGGGTATCCCAATGACAGGTATCAGACGCACCGTCATCCCGATATTCACCAGTACATGGAAGAAAAGGATGGATGCCACCCCATACCCATAAATACGCGAAAAAGCCGAACGCTGGCGCTCGGCCAGAAAGATGATACGGATGAGGAGGAAGGCAAAAAGCCCGACGATAAAGGTGCTCCCCAGCCAGCCCCATTCTTCGCCTACGGTGCAAAAGATAAAATCGGTTTCCTGGGCAGGCACAAAGTCGTATTTGGTTTGAGTGCCTTGCAGGAAACCCTTGCCTGCAAAACCTCCCGAACCGATGGCAATGATGCTTTCATTCTCATTCCACTCCTTGTCTTTCTTGCCCGATTCAATGCCCAGGTATACGCCAATCCGTTTTTTCTGGTGTGCCGGAAAATGCTCAAAAACCATTTTGGCGCTGAAAATGATACAGACCACCACCAGAAATGCCGTAAGCACATTGATAAACGTACGGAGCCGTTTACGGGTAAAGATAATGACCAGCAAGGCCAGGGATCCGCAGATAATGACAAGTGTCATGGAGGGATACACCAGCGATGCAAAAAACAAAAAAGCCATACCCATGGCAAGCAGCAGCAACGATCCGGGCAGCCCTTCGCGGTAGAGGACAAGGATAAGCACCAGCAAGACAATGGCGCATCCTGTTTCTTTTTCAAGAATGATGAGCAGGGTGGGGAAGATAACAATGGCAAAAGAGATAAGACGGGGCTTCGTTTCGCTCATCTTGATGTTGATATCGCTGAGGTATTTAGCCAGGGCCAGACAGGTTGCAAACTTGGCGAACTCGGCAGGCTGGATGCCAAAGTCGCCAAAACGGAACCAGGATTTGGAGCCGGCTACTTCCCTGCCAAAGAACATAACCGCCACCAGCGAAACCATACTGACTCCATAGATGATCCAGGCAAAGGTTGGATGGAACTCGGCATCGATAATAAGCAACAAAAACGCGATGAGTATTCCGGTGCCGATCCAGATCAGCTGTTTTCCATATTTCTGACTGAAGTCGAGTATGGCCGGATGATCCTCGTCGTACACTGCCGAGTATACATTGCACCAGCCCAGGATAAGCATGACCAGCCAGGTAAGGACCGTGATCCAGTCGATATTGCTAAAAATACTGGTTGTTTCGGGGCGTCTCAACGGTGTTCTTTTTTCTTTACATATACTTTGTGAACCAGGTCGGCTTCCATCATTCTTTTCTCCAGTTCCGGTCGGGTTATCTTACGGGTCAGGTATTTTTCGATAAGCAAACTTGCAATCGGGCAGGCCCATTCGGCGCCATAACCTGCATTTTCGACCAGTACAGCTATGGCAATACGGGGATGGTCTTTGGGGGCAAAAGCTACGAATACGGAGTGGTTATCGCCATGTGGGTTTTGTGCTGTCCCCGTCTTTCCACAGATATGGGTGGTGTCGTCGTATTTGGCGATGCGCCCTGTACCCATCGAGACCACCTGTTCCATTCCATCCACCATAATCTCGAAATATTTTTTCTCCACCAGCGTATAGTTTTTTTCTGAATAGGATTTAGGCACCAGTTTTTTTTCTCCTACCGATTTGAGGATGTGTGGAACATAGTAGTAGCCCCGGTTGGCTGCGCTGCACATGATGTTCGCCATTTGCAAAGGGGTAATGCCCAGCTCACCCTGACCAATGGCAAGGGAGACGATGGTAGACGATTTCCAGGCCCCTTTTCCAAAATACTTGTCGTAGTATTCGGGGGTAGGCACCATTCCCCGAAGCTCGCCGGGCAGATCGGTATTGATCTTGCGGCCGATGCCAAAAGAGAGTACATAGTTGCGCCATACCCGGTACCCCTCTTCGCAGCTGTTGAACTTCTTCTGATCAATGATGCTCCTGAATGTGTACGAAAAATATGAATTACAGCTCTGGGCGACAGCCTGGAGCAGATCGAGCGGTGAAGCGTGGGCATGGCAGCCGGGGTGTCCGCCCATGACCGGATACCCGCGTGCGCAAGGATAGCGTGTTTCGGGAAACAGCACTTTTTCCTGCTGGGCCACGAGCCCGTTGATAAGCTTGAAGGTGGAGCCCGGAGGATAGTAAGCCATCAAGGCACGGTTGTAGAGCGGCACCCCAACGGTATCTAAAAGTAATTTGCCATAGTTTGAAGAACGTTCACGGCCCACAAGCAGGTTGGGGTCGTAGCCAGGGCTGGAGATGGCACAAAGGATTTCGCCGGTCTGCGGGTCGATGGCTGCAATACCGCCTACCTTCATGTTCATCAGTTTCTCTCCATACTCCTGAATATCGGCATCGATGGTAGAGGTGAGGAATTCGCCGGGCACAGCCAGGGTGTCGTACTTTCCGTTCTGGAAACTGCCCTTGGGTACGTTGTGTACATCTACCATGACAATACGTGTCCCCTTTTTTCCGCGGAGGTATTCTTCATACGTTTTTTCGATGCCGCTGATGCCGATGTAATCGCCCTCGTGATAGTAGGGGTTTTTCTCGGTCATGGCCTTGTCAACTTCTCCGATATACCCGAGCAGGTGGGGCGCTATCTTGTCGGGATATTTACGGATGGTACGGGTCTGTACAAAGAAGCCTTTGAATTTATAGATCTTTTCCTGCAAGGCTGCATACGTCTCGGCGGTCATCTGTTTTTCGAAGATGGAGGGTTTGATGGGAGAGTTCGGCGCATTCTTGGCGATGCGCATCTTGCGGATATAGCTCTCTTTGGTAATGCCCAGCAAGCGACAGAACACCGTGGTGTCAATATTCTTGGCTTGTTTGGGGATGACCATTAAATCGTATGCAATCTGGTTGATGACCAGGAGTTTTCCGTTCCGGTCGTAGATATAACCGCGGGGCGGGTAATCGGTCAAGTAGCGTAAGGCCTGGTTCTTTGCATCGAGTTTGTATTTATCGTCGATCACTTGTACAAAAAAGAGCCGACAGGTATAGATAAGCGAGATCAGGAGGATGACCCCGATGATGACATATTTTCGTTCGCTTAACGGGTTCATGAGCTCTTTGTTTTTGGCTTCATGAAGAGAAACTGGATGATGACCACCAGCAGGAGCGTGGCCAGGCTGCTGAGTACTACGGTAGCAAGCGTATGGAAGAATTCTTTGAAGCGGAGCACTTCGAGATAAAAAAGGAAGATGTGGTGCAGCAGGATCAGAATTCCGGCATACGACACAAACCAGGGCCAGCCCATAGAATAGACTCCCGGTTCCATGGTTGATTCATAGCCTTCGCGCGGGGCAAGCAGCTGCAGAATAAAGTGACGGCTGAAGGCAAGGAACGTACAGGCTGCTGCATTCACCCCAACGGTATTGTAAAACATGTCGACCGAGAGGCCTGTCATGAAACCCAGCATCAATACCAGCCAGGAGGGTGTATTGAAAGGAAGCAACAACATGAAGAGCACATAGGGAAACGGGTTGATATAGGTGCCCAAATCAATATTCTTGATGATCAAACCCTGGGCGAGGATCAACAGGAGGAAGCGGGCCAGGTTTTTCAGGGCGTCATTTATCATATTTATTGCCCTCCTCCAGCTTTTTACGTTCGTTTTTAAAGAAGTTGCGCACAATATACACGTACTCCAGTTTCTTGAATTCTGTGCAGAGTTTGACTTTCACGGTAAAAGAAGTTTCTCCCGATTTGATGCCAAACGATTCTACAACCCCGATCAATATGTTTTCGGGATACGTTATTGAATAGGCGCTGGTAACCACCGTATCGCCCTTGGCTAGCTTGGTATGCGTAGGCAGCCCCGTGATGGTGGCCGCCTGGTAGTCGGTGCCGTCCCAGGTCAGCGAACCGAAGTTGCCGTCCTTCTTGATCTTTGCATTCACATGGGTTTCTTTGTGGAGAACCGACATGACCGTACAGAAATTATCCGAAACCTGTTCAACCACACCCACAATGCCGGTGCTCGAAACAACCGCCATGTCAGATTCAATACCTTGTTTCTTGCCCCGGTTCAGGGTAAGGTAGTTGTTCCGGCGGTTTGTTGAATTGTCGACCACCTTTGCCTCGATGAACTCATATTGTTGTTTGAAAGCGGTATCGTTGATCTTTTGTGTTTTTACATTGTAGTCGATGTAGGAGGTAATGAGTTTGGAGCGAAGCGCAGCCACCTCTTTTGCAAGCAGATCGTTTTGCGATTTGAGGCTGAGGTAATCGGTGGCGTTGGTATAGGTGCTGTTGAGCGAGCTCACCAGGCCATTTGCCGAGTTCACAAACCCGGCCCGGTGATAGAAGTTGTTTCTCGAAACAAGGTACAGGGCGAAAAATTCCAGCAAGAGAAAGAGGAAGAAAAAATAGTTTCTGTAAATAAAGGTTAACAGATTTTTCATTGCTCGCTTGGTGGTGATCCAGAGATCCTTCTTTTCCTTTTTTTCTTCGACCGAGGCCCTCCTCTCAGGCCAGGCTCACATCAACCCCTGACCCTGTTTCTGGCTCATAACAGCTACTGTAGTGATGTGCTGGCCTGTACAGGGTTGCAGGTTTTTGCCGGGAACGACTGTAATTGCAGTGTGCTTTGCCAGACAGGTTTATTTAATCAGGAAAGGGAACTTGTTGATGTTCTTCAACGCGATACCCGTTCCCCGGGCGACAGCTCTCAATGGGTCTTCGGCCACATGAACCGGAAGTTTTGTTTTGAGCGAAATGCGTTTGTCGATTCCACGGAGCAGCGATCCTCCCCCGGCCAGATAGATGCCCGTACGGTAGATGTCGGCAGAGAGTTCGGGGGGCGTCATTTCAAGCGCATTCAGGATTGCTTCTTCCACCTTCGAGATCGATTTGTCGAGTGCGTGGGCAATTTCTACATAGGATACATAGATTTCTTTAGGAATACCGGTCATCAGATCCCGTCCGTGTACGGCATAATCGGGCGGGGGATTTTCGATTTCGGTCATGGCAGCTCCTACTTCTATCTTGATACGTTCTGCTGTCCGCTCGCCGATGAGGATGTTGTGCTGGCGGCGCATGTATTCTTCGATGCTGGCGGTAAATTCATCGCCTGCAATACGGATCGATTTGTCGCATACAATACCGCCCAGGGCGATAACGGCAATTTCGCTCGTGCCTCCGCCAATGTCGATGATCATGTTGCCCATGGGCTCTTCTACGTCTATGCCTATACCAATGGCAGCAGCCATCGGTTCGTGGATGAGGTATACCTCCTTGGCCCCGGCATGTTCGGCCGAGTCGCGGACGGCGCGTTTCTCAACTTCGGTGATCCCCGAAGGGATACAGATAACCATACGCAAAGACGGGGTGAACAAACGTTTTCCGGGGTTGATCATCTTGATCATGCCCCGTATCATGTGTTCGGCGGCGTGAAAATCGGCTATCACGCCGTCCTTCAGGGGGCGTATGGTCTTGATGTTTTCATGGGTCTTGCCGTGCATCTGCTGGGCCTGTTTGCCTACGGCAATGACACGACCTGTAATCCGGTCGACGGCAACGATGGAGGGTTCATCCACCACCACCTTGTCGTTATGAATGATCAGCGTATTGGCCGTTCCAAGGTCAATGGCAATTTCTTGTGTAAAGAGGTCTAGTAATCCCATAGAAACTTTAAATCCTGTATTTGATGATCAATGTATAGTAGCTTGTCTGTGTTGCTTACGGTGTACTTTCTGTAAAAACCATCCTCCGCAGTATCGAACCGGAGGCTGGCCATGAGCTTAATGTTTAAAATGCCGGACCCCTGTCATGACCATGGCCATGGCGTTGGTTTCGCAATATGCGATGCTGTCTTTATCCTTGATAGAGCCTCCGGGCTGCACCACTGCGGTGATCCCTGCTTTGTGGGCCACCTCCACACAATCGGGGAAGGGGAAAAATGCATCCGAAGCCATCACGGCCCCATGCAGATCGAAGCCAAAATGCCCGGCTTTTGTAATGGCCTGGTGCAGGGCATCGATGCGTGATGTCTGACCGGTGCCGCTGGCGATCAACTGTTTGTTCTTCACCAACACAATGGTGTTCGATTTGGTATGTTTCACTAAAATATTGGCAAACTCCAGGTCCTGGTATTCTGAAGCGGTTGGCGCCACGGAGGTAACGGGCCGCATTTCTTTCCGGCTTTCGGTGCTCAGGTCGCGTTCCTGCCCGATGACCCCGTTCAACAACGAACGGAAGGATCGGGCCGGGAGGGTGAGCGGTTTCTGTACAAGGATGATGCGGTTGGGTTTCTGTTTCAGAACGGCAAGCGCAGCTTCGTCGTATCCGGGGGCAATGGTGACTTCAAAAAAGAGCTTGTTGATTTCGCCTGCCGTGACTTCATCCAGTGTCTTGTTGGTGATGAGTATCCCTCCAAAGGCCGACTGTGGATCTGCGGCCAACGCATCCTTCCAGGCATCCACCAGCTTTGTCCGGGAAGCGATTCCGCAGGCATTGTTGTGTTTGAGGATGGCAAAGGTGGTTTCGGTAAAGTCTGAAAGCAGGTTTACGGCTGCATCTACATCGAGGAGGTTGTTGTAAGACAGCTCCTTTCCGCTGAGCTTTTCGAAGAGCTCGTCCATCTTGCCGTAGAAGATGCCTTGCTGATGCGGGTTTTCGCCATAACGCAACACCTGGGCCTTGCGGATGCTTTGTTTGAAGACAGGATCACTGCCTTCGGTTCCGGCAGGGTTGAACCAATTGAAGATGGCTGAATCGTAGTGTGATGAAATATCAAATGCCTGGGCTGCGAGTTTACGCCGCTCGTCCAGGGCCGAACTGCCTTTGCCCGAGCGCAGCAGTTCAAGCAGGAAAGGATATTGTTCGCGGGAAGAAACGATGAGCACATCCTTGAAATTCTTTGCTCCGGCGCGTATGAGTGAAATGCCGCCTATGTCAATCTTCTCGATGACCTCCGCCTCGGGGGCCCCGGAAGCAACGGTTGATTCGAAAGGGTACAGATCGACGATGACGAGGTCTATTTGTGGGATTTCGTATTGTTCGAGTTGGGCCAGGTCGCTGTCAAGCTCGCGCCGGCCAAGGATTCCTCCGAATACTTTGGGGTGTAAGGTCTTTACTCTTCCTCCCAGAATAGAAGGGTAGGAGGTAAGGCTTTCGACTGCGGTTACGGGCACTCCCAGCTTTTCGATAAACTCCTGCGTGCCGCCAGTGCTGTAGATGTTAATATTCAAAGCCCTGAGCTCCTGGATGATGGGTTCAAGGTTTTCTTTGAAGTATACAGAAATCAGTGCGTTTTTTATCTTTTTACTGCCGCTCATTCTACCGGTGTGAATTAACTCCAAAACTAAAGATTTTTAAGTAGTTACAGGGCTTGTAAACCCTTGTTTTTCGCTTTGTTGATAACTGTGCCGAAATTGTTCATAACAGACCGGGAGGCCCATTCCTGCTGATTGGTTCAGGGGGGTTCCAGGCGCACGCCGGCAGCGTCCTCACCTGTTCCGGATTACCCCGAAATGGCCCTCCCGGAAAATTACCGGTGAACGAAAGCCGATCGGTATTTATGCGGTACTTTTGCCCTGAACACCACCCTATGCTCTTTTTCACCCTTTTTAAGGAAAGTATCTGGTTTGCCCTCACCGCCCTGCGTGTGAACAAGCTGCGTACCGTGCTTTCCTTGCTCGGTGTGACCATCGGCATATTCGCCATCATTTCTGTTTTTACGGCGGTTGACTCGCTCGAGAAAAAGCTGCGCGACAGTGTTGCTTCGTTGGGCGAAGATGTGGTGTTTGTCCAGAAATGGCCCTGGACCTTTGGTTCTGAATACCCCTGGTGGAAATACATCAACCGCCCACAGGCTTCGCCTTCGGAACTTGATTTTCTGCATCACCGGCTTAAATCGGCCCAGTCCATCGCTTTTGAGGTCAGCGCCAAACACCTCATCCAGCATGACAATACGACAATCGACAATGTAAGCATCCTTGGTGTTTCGTACGAATATGACAAGGTAACCAATTTCGAATTTGCCGAAGGACGCTACTTTGCCGAAAACGAAGCTGAAGGCGGCCGCGATGTGGCCCTCATCGGTAGCAGCATTGCCGAAGTGTTTTTCCCCAGAATGAATGCCGTCGGGCAGGAGATGAAGGTCTTTGGCCGAAAAGTGCATATCATCGGGGTGATGAAGAAACAGGGCGAAAGCATCCTGGGGAACAGCACCGACACGCAGGTTATCCTTCCCTACAACTTTATCCGCGGGTTTGTAGATACCAGGAAAGAAAATGCCAACCCCACCATCCTGGTCAAGGCGAAAACAGGCATTGGCAACGATCAGCTGAAAGATGAGCTTACCGGTTTGATGCGAAGCATCCGAAAGCTCAAGCCTGCCGTCGAAGAAAACTTTGCCCTCAACGAAACAAGCCTCATCTCGAAAGGGTTCGACGGGCTTTTTGGCATTGTAGGTCTGGCCGGCTGGGTCATCGGAGGGTTTTCTATCCTGGTAGGCGGTTTCGGGATTGCGAACATCATGTTCGTTTCTGTCAGAGAACGCACCAACCAGATAGGCATCCAGAAATCGCTCGGGGCCAGGAATTACTTTATCCTCATGCAGTTTCTTGCTGAATCGATCTTGCTTTGCGTGCTGGGAGGGCTGTTGGGTCTGGCCCTGGTGTATGCCGGCATCCAGATAGCCGACAAAGGCTTTGACATACAGCTCTCGCTTTCGGGGGCAAACATCATTCTGAGCATTACCATCTCTGTATTGATAGGCATTATCTCGGGTTTTATTCCGGCGTATTCGGCTTCACAGCTTGATCCGGTGGAGGCCATACGGATGAATTAACGATTGGATATTGACAGGTTGTATTGATTATGAGAGCTACATACAAACGCACACTTTATCACTCATTCATTTCGGTGGTGGGGATCATCTGGTCTCTGCTTAGTTTTTTATATGTCTTTTCTCCTTCGGTGAAAAAGGTAGGCGCCTGGTTTCCGGCGGTGCTTGGCATGATGGTCGCATTTCGTTTTATCTCCATGATCGGTGTCTGGCATATGAAGAAATGGGGGGTGATGTTGTTTCTCGGGTCTGTGTTTTTGAAAATAGTTTGTTCGGCGCTGCTCGGTCAGCTCTCTGTTTTGGAGGTCGTGCTCAGCGCATGGGTAGGGGTTTCGCTGTTGTTTTTCTTCCATAAGATGGATGATAACCTGTGATGTGCTGGATTGTTGCAGCTTTCCGGGCGGAGGTTTTCACGGTATTCAAGGTTACAGGTATAGAAAAGCGTTTTACATTTGGGAACTGGACATTGAAGATCGATACACGCGTGCGTTTTTTGAAAACATCCCCACCGCTGGTTCTTAATGATCTTCTTGATTTCCCTGGCGGGCCGTTTCGTGTGTTGGTGTATCTCTTTGAAACAACCCGTCTGAGTGCCCTCCTGCTCAAAGCCGACCGTGTAGCCCTAAATTATAACTCAGAACAGGATGCACGGCAGAC
>JABDAO010000034.1 GCA_013289095.1 Bacteroidota bacterium
GCATTGCCAGGTCGGGCGGCACCCTCTTTGATGCCGAAGTGATAAGGGTTGTAAAAACCCTGCCTCGCTTTAAACCGGCAATCCTGGGCGGAAAACCGGTAGCCATCTATTTCTTTCTGCCTGTGTATTTCAATTTGAAATGAACATCAGGAGTCAAAACGATGCCTTTCCGTTGACCCCGCATTAGCGTGTTGAAGTATGCAATCGCGCTAAAAAGGCTGCCAGCACTCAGGAAGGGCGGGATAACCCGTCTCCCGATGTCTATCGGGGCGCCCGCAAATCCCAACATGCTGTACCCGCCCGGCCAAGGCATGTCAGTGATTCGCCGGTCAGACGGGCAGCAGCGCACTAAGTTTCGGCTGTACAATTTGGGTTGAAAAATATTCAAAACTACATCTTCCGCATTCCGGGGGCTTCTTAACTTTGACCCGTTTAATCATAAACCCCCAAAATACTGTGAAAAATCTTTCTCTCGCTGTCAATGGAATCCTGCTCGTTGCAGTAGCCGTTTTGTATTATTTGCATTTTTCTTCGGCTTCATGCCCGGCTCCAAAACAGACTGGCGGGATGAAAAAAGACAGCACTGTTGCCGGGCCTCCCGTAAAACCCTCCGACCTGAAAGCCTCCGACATTGTTTACATCAACCTCGATACCCTCAATGCCAAATACGCGATGATTGTAGACAACTCCAAACTCCTGAATGCAAAACAGGCTGCGCTGGAGAACGAATATCAGCACATGAACGAAAATTTTCAACGAGATTATGAAGAATCGGGCAAGGCAGCACAAGCCGGCACACTCTCGGCTACTGCGCTCGACGAGGTAAAGGCTAAATTGCAGCTCGAACAGAACGATTTACAGCGCAAACAAGATCAGCTCCGAAACATCGAAGTGGATGCACAAAAGAAGCTGGCCGAAGTACAGAAAAAGCTTTATGATTTTCTGGCGCGTTACAACAGTTCGGGGCACTATCGTTTTATTTTACCGTATTCGGGAAGCATGGTTTCGCCGGTTCTTTATGGAAAACCTGATCTGGACATCACTGCCGATGTGGTAAAGGGCTTGAATGATGAATACAAACAATCAAAATCGGGTAAATAATGGTTACTCAGGCAGAAAAACAGACAGCGCTAAGCGATAAGATAAACAGCGTAAAACAATTTCACGATGTATTTGGAATTGTGTCGCTCGATAGTCCCGAAGGGCGGCTTGAGGAGAAAGAGTACATCCTGCGCTACAACCTTATGAAGGAGGAAAACGACGAATATCTGGAAGCCTGCCAAAGGGGCGACCTGGTTGAAATTGCAGATGCTCTTGGAGATAAAATGTATATCCTTTTCGGGACCATCCTCCGCCACGGTTTGCAACACAAAATCGTGGATGTGTTTGATGAGATCCACCGCAGCAATATGTCGAAGCTCGACGAAAACGGGAAACCCATTTATCGTGAAGACGGCAAGATACTCAAGAGCAGCCGGTATTTTAAACCTGATATACGCGCTGTGCTCGACGCGAAGCCTTGAGAGATCCGAGTCTGAATCAATTCAGCTTACTGGATTTTTGCCTTCAGTTTGTCGATGGCTTCCTGTGCATCTTTGAAAAAACGATAGCGTTGCTTTTCGGCCACCCCGCTCATGAGCACTGATTTGCGGATGAGATTTTTCAGCCAGTCTTCGGTTTCCTGACAATACTCGGGGTTGGTGGTCACCATCGAGTTGAAGGTGTGATAGCTCAGGTAATTGGCCCTGAAGTTTTCGGCAAGCACCAGGATGCAGTTATTGCCGATCATTACCTCGCTGTTGTAGAGCTGAAAATTGTTCTCGAATTCGGCATTCAGTTTTCCTTCCCCCGGTATGAATTTTGAACTGTGCTCGGCCTGGCGCTGGACATAACGCAGCATTTCTGAAAGCTGTGCGATCACCTTCAAGGCGATGTCCTTGTCAGCAAATAGCCCCGATTCCCAATAAAATTCAATTGATTTCAGCATACCGCTGATGGTTTCCCCATTCCAGATCTCGGTTGATGGAATGGTGACATAGGTGTCGAAAACTTCGCGGGCCAGACGAATCAGATGCTGACTTATTTTTTCAGGGCTGAATTTCTTGCCTTCAAAATTTGGCAGGTTGAGAACAGATTTGGTCCAGTAAAAGATCTTGAAAGCAGTCAGTTCCGGGAATTGGTAGTAATGAAAAACAGGGATGTCTTCGGCAGAATAAATAATCTCTTTTTTCGGAAAGGCCTTGATCTGTTTCAGATCGGTGAGTACGCTCTCGAAATAGTCTTCAAAAGCATCTTCTTTTCTCCCCAGGGGGCGGTACCTGAAGGTTACCGAACCCTTAAATTCTGAATTGGCTGTGTCGAGCGTGATGTTAAAGTGTTTGCAGAGGATCGCCACCTCATCGAGTGTCAGCGAGGTATCGCCCCGTATACGCCGGTAGGCACTGTCGTTGCTCACCTGCAGCAGATCGGCCATCACGTCAGCCAGAGAATGGTTGCTGGGGATGAGGTCTTTGAGCCGTTTGATAAACTGTAGCTGTGCGGATTCTAAGGCAGGTTTTAGCATTGGGGAATCTTTCTGTTTTAGAAAAAGGACTTCAAAAAAGGTGTTTTTGATCTGTACGAATGAATCCTGGCAGCAGCTCCATGTTTAATAGATTGTACAAAAGCAACCGGCTGTTTTTCCTGAAGATCGATTAAAGATAAGAATTGATTTGCAAAAAATGCAACTCCGGCTCCTGCTGACAGGATAATTTAAGTCTTGTCAGCGAATATCGCCTTTCACGCTTTATCCGCCCCAAAAAGCAATTGGTGCAGCGGGGCCCTACCCGATAGCTTTGCGGAAACAAATTAACCCCAAAACCATGAAAACACGACCGTCATCTATTCAATGCATCACAGGCATTTTCTTTGTTTTTCTGTTGGGATTACAGCTTTCAGGCGTTGCCCAGACTGTTAACGCATCTAAAAAACAGCATAAATCGCTCACCGTTCTGAACATCGACAGCAAGGGGTTGGGTATGGACCAGATACAACTCGGAAACCTGGTGCGGATAGAACTCGAAAAACTCGACACATTTGAGGTCATGGACCGGTATGATGTAGCCTATGTAGTCGAAAAAAATAAGCTCAATATCGGCAACTGTTTCGGGAAGATATGTCTGGTCGAGATCGGGAACGAAATCCATTCCGATAAGATGTTTACCGGAAGCGTGGAGCTTTTCGGTGAAACCATTATCATGACCCTCCGGCTAATTGATGTTAAAACAGGCACCATGGAGAAGACCCAGGTAAACGAGTTCCTGAACCTGCCCAAGGATCTGCAGTCTATGGTGAAATTGAGCATCCATCAGATGTTCGGGATGAAGATTGATGAAACCGCTCTTGCCTATCTTACCAAACGCAATAACTACGAAAATTCCACGAACAACCCCAACAAAGAACGCGTCAACCTGAGCGGCCCCCGCAGCGGGTTCACCGTTTTTACAGGTAATGATGCGAAAATCATTACCGCACCACGGAGCCAGGGAGGCTTTGGGGCCAATCCCGTGATGTTTCAGTTTGGTTATCAATTCGAGGCCCAGTACCTCAACGAGGGTAATTATCAGGCCTTGTTTGAGTTCCTGCCTGTGGTGACCGGGTTCGATCAAAACATCTTCATCCCCAGTTTTACGATCCTCAATGGGTTCAGAGACAATAAACACGGCTGGGAAATTGCCTTTGGACCTACCTTTAGCCTGGTACAGGTTGCCGATGGGTATTATGACAGCAACAACCAATGGCATCTCAACAGCGACTGGTCTTCCACCGACATGACCAACAAACCCGTCACCCAAAGCCGGCTCGACAGCCGGGGGACTTTAACCGGGCGGGCTTCGTTTATTATCGCCCTGGGCCGTACCATTAAGTCGGGTAAGCTCAATATTCCGATCAATGTCTATCTCATCCCCAGCAACGACGGATTCCGTGCCGGTCTTTCGGTTGGGTTTAATGCAAAGCGGAAATAAGAAGAGGGGCGCGTTCGATAAGCCTCCCTTTGGCAGTCAGCTTGGGTTGAAATACTAAATCAGGAAGTATTGCGTTTAACCTAAACAGTTGCCCTGGGTTAATCTGCCAAGAAAGAAAGGTTAAAAGCTGATTAAAGTATTCGGCGCTCTTTTCTTTCTTGATGCAATTCTATACCTTTAGCCAAAGGCAATGAAACAGGATCCTGCCAGGTACGGGATCCTGTTTTAACAGAAATTAATAAACCGTCAGTAAACGCTGAAGTGAAAAAAATAATCGGGTCTCTCTTTCTGGTTTTCCTCTTCGCCCTGCCTGGCTTCGGGCAGAGCGTGACCACGTTCAATCCGCATCTCCTGAATGTACCTGTAAAGCTAGTCAACCCATACGCAGCCGGGCTGATGAGCCCGAGCAAACACACATCCCGTTTCAAACGCAACTCGCACAAAGGTTTTGTTCCGGTAAAAAAGGTGGCTCCGGTCAAACACAGTTCCTTTCTGCGCCGGGTAGTAAAGCATGAGCATGGGCCCGTAGAATACCAGGCATCGAACATGGGTTTTGAGGTGCGCAGGTATTTGCACCGGCATAAGGTACCGCCTCTGTCTGCCGCTCCCGCACCCATTGCGTTCCAGGAACGAAAAATACCGGTAACGGGTTACTACCTTGGTTCGGATATCTTCGATCAGTTTGCAGAGCCCGAGCAACCCGGCATGATGCCCGATTACAGCACCACGGGTTTGTTCGGAGCGTATTCCTATCAAAACCGAACCTATCTTACCTTTCACAACGCCTTCGGAGCCCGTCTGGAATTCGGCTACCTGTCTATCAACGGGGGAGACGTGGTGATTGATCTGGCCTTCAAAGCCGGTTTGCAGTATATCGACAGCAATACCGACGGACTAAAATTTTCGGAAGAAGCCGGTCGGCTGATTCAATCCCGCAGCACCTCGCCAAACTCAAACATCCTTCCGAGTGTACTCGGATCTATCCGAATCGGGTGGGTACAGTAGCAAAGGAATTCGGATTTGGGATTTACGAATTGGGATTTAATGAATGGTTCAAAGCTATCTATTCTTTGGCTTGCGAAGGGTCATGAAACAGGGGTATCCGAGATTCGTTCACATGATTTAACAGGTATTTTTGATTTCTATGGAAATCAGGCTCTAAATGACAATCCTTTGCCTTCAATATCCCAAATACCCAATCCCCATTTCCAAATCAGATTATCTTGTATTTTTTCGGGTCTTCAGCTTGTTTTTGTAAATTGCAGTGAACTTTCTATAAATTTGTAAACTGGAAGAAGACTTATAATTTTATTGTCCATCAATTACTAAAAAAACGCTCAGAAGTATACTACCCTCTGTCAAAAAAAATGAAAGAAACCACCGAGCACCTCCAGAACATTCTCGACATCCTTCACGTAGCCCGAAAAAAGAATAAAAAGATCGGTGCAAGGCTCAAGCACTTTATAGCAAACAAAGAAACCTGGAAAGTTCAACTTACCGGTAAGGGATGGGTTTCGATCGATGCGCCCTTTGTGCTGAAAGGAGCCAAGGAAATGACCAAGGAGGAAATCCTGAAAGTGGCCGATTCCTGGGAAATGAAATAAGTGTATTGCTTCCTGAAGGGCAGACTCCTCGTCCTTGATCTACCAACCCGTTCGACACGGGTCATTCTTTTCATTCTTTTTCTGCAAAGCTACTTCATCTCCTTAGCCTTTCAGAGGACCTGGCCTGAACAAACAGAGATCCTTTGGATGTTACCCACATCATCAGCAAATCCCGGTCTCGGATGGTGTCTTCCCGAAGTCGGGTTGTGCCTTCCCGGGTTCGGATTGTGTCTTCCCGAAGTCGGGTTGTGCCTTCCCGGGTTCGGAGTGTTTCTTCCCGAGGCCGGGTTGAGTCTTCCCGGGTTCGGATTGAGTCTTCCCGGGGCCGGATTCAGTCTTTCCGGGTTCGGATTGTGTCTTCCCGAGGTCGGGTTCTGTCTTTCCGGGTTCGGATGGTGTCTTCCCGGGGCCGGGTTCTGTCTTTCCGGGTTCGGATGGTGTCTTCCCGATGTGGGGTTGTGTCTTCCCGGGTTCGGATTGTGTCTGTCCGAGATCGGATCGGGTGTTTTGACGCGTACGCAGGGCGATTCGTCTCCCGCTCAGGCACGATTTTTTGAGTGAATCCTTCCTGAACGGGACTTGATTGAGGCATCTTTCAAAAGGTGAAATACCTTGCCAGACAAGTCATTGCGTCAAGACAAGATACTCAGCTTCGCGAATTTCAGCAAGAGCTGTTTCTGCCCGACGGTATCAAACTCAACGGTAGCTTTATTATTGGGGAACTCACCTTCAATGGCCGAAACGATACCGGTTCCGAACCGTTCGTGTTCTACCTGCATACCGACGGTAAGTTTTTTGAGATGGGAATTATCATAGACCGCGCCTGTACTTTGTTTGACGGCAGTATTAAGTTTTACCAGGTTCTTCTTCACAGGAGCAGTGGCCGGGGTATAGACATCTTCGCCGGTCTTGTTTCGGTTGGATACGTCTGTTGCGTTTTTCTGCCGGATGCCAAAACCTTGACGCGGAGTGCCCGAAGGCATGGCCGAAGGGGCAAACTCAATGAATTCGGCTTCTATTTCTTCGATAAAACGGCTGGGTTCGCAATTGATGAGGTTTCCCCAGCGATAACGCGACGTGGCATAACTCATAAATGCCTGTTTCTCGGCCCGGGTGATGGCTACATAAAACAAACGTCGTTCTTCCTCCAGCTCTGTTCGGGAGTTAAGGGCCATCTGCGAAGGAAACAGGTTTTCTTCTAACCCTACAATATAGACATACGGGAACTCCAGACCCTTGGCTGCATGGATGGTCATGAGCGATACCTGGTCGGCATTTTCTTTTGCTTTTTTGCTGTCAGAATCGGTCAGCAGGGCAATGTCCTGCATGAATTCGGGGAGGCGTTTTACGGCAGGTTTTGCACCGGTATCCGCCGGGTTTTCGTCGGCGTCCGGTTCTTCGGCAAGAGCCGACAATAAATCAGGTTCGGCAGCGCTGACAGGCATCGGTACAACCAGCGGTGTTGTATCGGGTACCATGTCGGCATCCTCCGGAAGCTCGATGCCGTTGTTGCCGCTGTCCGAAAATTCTTTCAATCCGTTGAGGAGCTCCTGTACGTTTTCGTACCTGCTTACGCCTTCGGGCGATTTGTCGGTATACAACTCGCGCAGCAAACCGCAGCTGTTGGCAATGTTCATTCCCAGGTCGTAGGCATTGAGCGAAAAGATCATGGCCGTGAAATTCTTGATCATAACCACAAATTCGCTCAGCCTGTTGGTGGTTCCGGTATTGATCTCGAGGTTAAAATCGCCCATGTTCTCGAGGATCGTCCACAGGCTGATGTCGTGATCGGCAGCGGCCAGGCTGATCTTCTGAATGGTGGTGTCGCCAATGCCCCGGGCGGGATAGTTGATGACCCGTTTCAGCGCTTCCTCATCGCTGGGGTTGATGGCCAGACGGAAATAAGCAAGCAGGTCTTTTACTTCCTTGCGCTGGTAGAAGGACAGACCGCCATAGATGCGGTAAGGGATGTTCATCCTCCGGAGGGCTTCTTCCATGGCCCGGCTTTGGGCATTGGTGCGGTAGAGTATGGCAAAGGCCTTGTTGGGGGCCTGTTTGTTCATTTTTGTTTCGAAAATGCTGCGAGCCACGATCTGTCCTTCCTCGTTGTCGCTATTGGCTTTCATGAGCAGGATACGGTCGCCATCGGCATTCGAGGTCCATACCTTTTTATCGATCTGGTCCTTGTTTTTGGCGATGACGCTGTTGGCCGCTTTTACAATATTCTGGGTGGAACGGTAATTCTGTTCAAGCTTGAATGTCTTCATATCCGGATAATCCTTTTCGAAATTGAGGATGTTCTGGATATTGGCGCCCCGGAAAGAGTAGATGCTCTGAGCATCATCGCCCACCACACAAATGTTTTCGAATCGGGCGGCAAGTTGTTTTACGATGACGTACTGCGAAAAATTGGTATCCTGGTACTCATCTACGAGAATATGGCGGAACTTGTCCTGATACTTGTAAAGCGCTTCCGGGAAATCGCGGAGCAGGATGTTGGTGTTGAAAAGCAGATCGTCGAAATCCATGGCCCCGGCCTTGAAACAACGCCGAGCATAGCGTTCGTAGATCTCACCGATCTTTGGTTTTCCACTCAACCGGTCTTCTTCGTTTGCCGATTTATCATGGAGGTAGGCCTTCGAACCGATGAGGTTGTTTTTTGCAGATGAAATACGGCTGTAAACGAGGTTGGGTTTATAGATTTTTTCATCCAGGCCTAATTCTTTGAGGATGGTTTTGATGAGACTTTTGCTGTCGTCGGTATCGTAAATGGTAAAATTGGCCGGATAACCGATCTTGGTTGCTTCGGCCCTGAGGATGCGTGCAAAGACCGAGTGAAAGGTGCCCATCCAGAGGTTGCGCGATTCGCCTTCGCTCACAATTTTGCCGATCCGTTCCTTCATCTCCCGGGCAGCTTTGTTGGTAAATGTCAGGGCCAGGATGTTGAATGCATCGACCCCGCTCTGCAACAGATGGGCAATGCGGTAGGTAAGCACACGTGTTTTGCCCGAACCGGCGCCGGCAACAATCATTACAGGCCCATCAATACACAACACTGCCTGGCGTTGTATTTCGTTCAGTTCGTCCAGATAATTGCTCTTCACGGTTGTTGGTGTTGATTTATCGGAAACGGTTGGTCTCCGGGTATGCTGAATTAAGGATTCAAAATTAATTGATTTGGCCCACGTCACGGCCGGAGGGACCGATTTTGTTTGAATTGTTTTGAACTATTCGGATAAGGCTACCGAGCCCTTGTTGTTCGTCTATCCAATACGGAGCGTTTGAATGTAGGGCATCACTAATAACCCCTTCCAAACATTCCCTCTCCTTGGGAGAGGGTCAGGGAGAGGTCAGGAAAACGGGGTTATTAGAGATGCCATGTATTGAGGATCAGGCAGAGGTAGCCTGAACACCGGGCAGGAGTATCTTGTACCGACTAACATCTTTCATCAGAAATAATTCAGCCAAATTCCAAAATCTCAAATCGTTTTCAGGATTCCGCCAAACTCGGATGAACCAGCTCCCAAAGCGCGCCTTCTTTGAGGGAGTAAGTAGACAGACGCATCTTCGGGAGATTCAGATGAAGAATAATAAGGTGGATAAAGATGGCCGAAACCACCATCATGTCCACCCGCATCTCGATAAGCCCTTTCATGCTGAGACGTTCCTGACGGCTAGAACGGATTATTTCGTGAAAGACCAGGTTGCTGTCTTTAAGGTTGAACGTATATTCGGTCTTGTTGCTTAGCATTCCCACCGAGTCGTACTTGTGAGAAAGGATCTCGGCGAGGGAGTCGAACGAACCGGAAGCTCCGATGAGTTCGGTGACGGGATGTTTTTCGACCGCTTCGGTCAGGGGGGCAAGCTCGGCCAGTAAATAGCGCGTAAGTTCTTCCTTTTCGACTGGGGCGATGGGGTCTGATTCATGGAAGCGCTCCAGAAGCCTTGCCGCACCCAGCGGAAAACTTTTTTTCCAGAGGATCAGGTCTTTATTGGCAATGATAAACTCGGCGCTTCCTCCACCGATGTCCATGATGAGCGAAGGCGTATCATACAGTTCAACCGCAGCGCGTACGCCAAAATAGATCAGTTCCGCTTCGCGGTCGCCCGAAATTACTTCAATACGTATTCCGGTTTCTTTTTCGGCCGTGATGATGAATTCATCGGCATTCTGAGCGCTGCGTATGGCGCTGGTGGCGTAAGCATAGGTGGTCTCGACCTCGTAAAGACGGATGAACGACTGGAGTGTTTTCAATGCATCAATACCCCGCTGAAAGGGAACGGGTAGAATCAAGCCAATGTTAATGCCCCCTTCACCCAGTTTTGAGACCACCTTGTTTTTGTACAAAATTTTGTAGGTATGCTCGGGAGACAGTTCTGCAATCAGCAGATTGAAGGTGTTTGTGCCCAGATCGATAATCGCGATACGACTCATGCTTGGATGAAGATAAGAAATAATGTTGCACTCTGTTTACCTACTCAAGCAGGAAGAATGATTTTATGTTTTTCAATCAGATTAACGCTCAATTTTCTCCACTACCCTTTATAAAAAAGCCATTTCCCCACTTCTTTCCAGCTGGCTTTCTTTCCATACATAAGTATCCCTGTACGGTAGATACGGCCTGCAAGCCAGGTCATAAGCACAAAGAAACCCAGAAGCATGCCCATAGAAAGTGCAAGCTGCCAAGCGGGGACATGGAATGGCAAACGGATCATCATCACAATGGGTGAAGTGAGCGGGATCATCGAAAACCAGAAAGCCATAGGGCCATCGGGGTTGGACACGATGATGCCCGAAATGGCCATTGAAAAGATGAGTGGCACTGTGACAGGAAGCATAAACTGCTGGGTATCTGTCTCCGAATCAACGGCCGAACCGACAGCTGCAAAAAGGGAAGCGTAAAGAAGGTAGCCTATGACGTAGTAGAAGACAAAACAACCAATGATGAGCCCCCAGGGCTGATCGCCGAAATATTCAAGCGCCTTGCTCGATGCCGTTTCGCCCGAATCCATATTTTCGGTTGCGCTGGTTGGCATCCCGATGGTCAGGTGGCGGGAGTCTGAAATCTCCTTGTAATGTTTGTCGTTCAGAAATGAATTGGAGAGGGGCGTGATGACTGCCACGGATAAGATAATCCAGAGGAGGAACTGGGTAAGCCCCACACAGGCAATGCCCAGAATTTTTCCCATCATCAACTGGAAGGGTTTTACCGATGAAATGATCACCTCGATGACCCGGCTTGTCTTCTCTTCGATTACCCCACGCATCACTTGCGAGGAATAGAGAAAGATAAATACATAAATAAAGATCCCCAAACCAAAACCTATCTTGCTGAGCTTGTCGGTGTTGGTTATTTTGGCGCTGTCTATTTTGGCCGAAGTAACACTCACCGGCTTGATGTATTCATCAACCAGTGATTTGTCGATTTTATTTTTTACCAGCAGGTCGCGCTGCAATTCACTGGCAAGGGTAATTGAGATATAGGAAGTAAGATTGACGTTTGGAGTCTGTTTCGAGAAAACAGTGACCTTGCGTGCCTGTAATACTTCAGGGCTGATGTATAGGATATATACATTGTCAGAATCCCTGAACATGGCCCGGAGCGTTTCAAGAGGTGCATCGTGCAGTTCTTTGTGAAAATGCGCCTTTGGCGAATTCTCGAAGATGTCATAGTACACATTGGTCTGGTCAACTATGTAAATCTGTTTGAGACTATCCGTGGCCTCGTTGAGATAGGCCGGCACAATAATCAGCCCTCCCCAGAGGATAGGCCCCAGGAGGGTAAGGATAACAAACGATTTTTTCTTGACCCGGGTGAGGTATTCGCGCCGGATGATGAGCCCTATTTTTCCCATGATATTGATTTATTCGGTAAGGTTGTTTGACAAGACTACATTTTCCTTGCTGACGCAGGATATAAAGATATCGTTCATGCTCGGTATCACTTCTTTCAACCCATGCAGGGTGATGTGGGGAAGTACAGAGGAAAGAACATCGTTGATGGTGGTTTTGCCCAGCAGCTTTATTTGTGCATAGGTAATTCCGTCATCTTCCCTTTTTCCCTGGAGCTCGGCGCCTGTCCACAGATTATGTGTGAAAGACATCATATTGCCTTCAAACCCGATTTCATACGTATTTGTTTTAAATGTCTTTCTGATTTCTTTTACCTGCCCATCGAGTATCTTCTTGCTTTTATTGATCAGGGCAATGTGGTCGCAAAGTTCTTCCACAGAACCCATGTTGTGAGTCGAGAAAATGATGGTGCTGCCTTTTTGTTTGAGCTCGAGGATCTCGTTCTTGATCATATTGGCATTGATGGGGTCGAACCCGCTGAACGGTTCATCGAGTATAATGAGCTTGGGTTCGTGCAGAACGGTGACAATAAACTGCACCTTTTGCTGCATGCCCTTGCTCAGTTCTTCGATCTTTTTCTTCCACCAGCTTTGGATCTCAAACTTTTCGAACCAGTATTTGAGGCGTTTCATGGCTTCGGCACGGCTCAGGCCTTTGAGCTGGGCCAGGTAGAGGGCCTGTTCGCCGACTTCCATCTTGCGGTACAGGCCGCGTTCTTCGGGGAGGTAACCGATCTGGCTGATGTGATGGGCTTGGAGTTTTTCACCGTTCAGGAATACCTGTCCGCTGTCTGGCCCCGTAATCTGGTTGATGATACGGATGAGTGTTGTTTTTCCGGCCCCGTTGGGCCCCAGCAAACCAAAGATGGTGTTGGGGGGTACGCTGATGCTTACATCGTCCAGTGCACGGTAATCCTGGAATTGCTTGGTAATATTTTGAGCGAAGAGCAGGTCTGACATGGGCAGCTGATTAGGTGTTCGAGTGGGATTGCCCCATACTGTCGTGTATCTGTAGGAGATGCGGGAGCAAATGTAGAATATCTAGCGCATATAGTTTGGAGAAGTACTAAGAATTGGAGGAAGAATGTGAAATGGGATTGCCCTTGGAAAGGCCCCTGTTTGCCACACCGGGGCTACTCTGACTTACACGCTTGAGCAAAATGGAAGGATTTTGACCAGTAGGGCTTGTTCATCTCGACCGACCCTCCTAAATTTTCCCAGAAGGCTTTTGTCGTTCCTGTTTGTTTAAAGACATAGGTGAAATGCCATTGAAATAAGTAATATGCATACTGCTTATCGACTTTAAATTTTTCAGTATAGAGCGCTACTTCCTCCAGCAGACCCAGAAATCTGAGCTTTTGAGCAATCGCGAAGCTTTCTATAACAGGGAGATCTTCTTTATCAAGAGAAACAAATAATGCCATGAGCTTTTCGTCATCCATGAATTTTTTCCAAATTTGACTAAGATTCTGGATTCTTGTGAATTTGCGCTGTTGACAGAACTGTACTAATGCGATTACAGAACCCGCCATCACCAGGATGATGGTGACGAGTGGAAGAAACAGGTTAATATTCTTAATGGTTTCCATAGCATTGCAAAGTTAGGTAAGTGAACCGAGAGAGCAAAATTATCGAAATGATTGATTGTCAGGCCTCGCTAGCAAATGGAACGTTGAGCAGAAGGTTATAGGCAGAACCTCTTCTTGAAAAAAGAGGACAAATTGGTCACCCAGGATCACGGTTTTCTATCATTGTACTGGTTCTATCGCCTTTTTTCCTGTTTTTGTTGTCAGTTCCGATTAATTTTTGTTTATTTGCAACCCGATTCAAGAAAATAGAAGCATTTAAAAAAGAATTACTATGTCAAAAATCTGCGAACTCACTGGTAAAAAGGCCATCACCGGCCATCACGTTTCTTTCTCAAACCACAAAACCAAGCGCAAGTTCAATGTGAACCTGAAAGTGCGGACTTTTGTTGTTCCCGAAACCGGCGAAACCGTTACCCTCAAGATCTCTACCTCAGCCATGCGTACCGTGACCAAGAACGGTATTTATGCTACTCTGAAACAGGCACGCGAGAAAGGCTATACCAAGAAATAAACAGACCCCGCTTTTCCAAAACCGTTGTTGCCCATACGGCAACAACGGTTTTTTTATTGATTCCGGCCCTTGCACCGACTTATAATCCAGGTTCTGGGGTGAAAATACTGATCCAGGTTACCGGCAGCACGGATAGATTGGATTAAAAGCCACTTATTTTATTCAGATTAGGAAAAAGAAGCATATATTTTGCAAGGGATACAAAATTAACTTACATTTGCAACCCGTTTTACATGGGCTGTGTTTCCTCTCCGGGGATTTATTTTCCGGAGAAACACCCAAAACATATAGATAATACGATTCGTCATGGCAAAAAAAGGCAGCAGAATTCAGGTAATCATGGAGTGTACTGAACACAAGGAAAGCGGCAAACCCGGAACTTCCCGTTACATCACTACCAAGAACAAGAAAAACGATCCGGACCGGATGGAGTTGAAAAAATACAACCCGATCCTTAAAAAAATGACCGTTCACAAAGAAATTAAATAAACCGGTTTTCTGTTTCAGGAAAACCTAAAAACATACAGTTATGGCAAAGAAAGTTGTTGCAACCCTCAAGAGCGGTGAAGGAAGACAGTTCACCCGCGTTATCAAGATGGTAAAATCCGAAAAGGGATCTTATTTTTTCAAAGAAGAAGTCGTTCACAATGACCATGTGAAGGATTTCCTCGCCACAAAATAAGTGGATAGGCATTAAAGACATCAAAGGCTTCTCTCAACAAGGGAAGCTTTTTGTGTGTGGTGGAATTCCACCGTTGTTAACACGTTGCTTGTTCAGATCCGGTCTGAACAACTCAGTAAGCTCTCTTTTTCTCATTTCCCTTTTATACTTTCCCTATGGGTATTTTCAGCTTCTTCTCAAAAGACAAAAAAGAGAAACTCGATAAAGGGATCTTCGTTACCCGCAAAAGTTTTTTCTCGAAACTGGCCAACGCAATTATGGGCAAGGCCCTGGTTGATGAGGAAGTTCTGTCTCACCTCGAGGAAGTACTCATTACCTCCGACGTGGGCGTTGATACCGCTATGAAAATTATTGACCGTATCCAGAAACGTGTGGCTAAACAGCGTCGGGTGGAGACCACTGAATTGAACGGAATACTCCGGGAAGAAATTTCGTCTCTCCTGGTCGAAAGCGGAAATACCGATACTGTGGAGTTTACTGTACCCGCAGGCAAAAAGCCATACGTAATTATGGTGGTTGGGGTAAACGGGGTGGGGAAAACCACCACCATCGGAAAATTAAGCCATCAGTTTAAAAAAGCGGGTAAGAGCGTGATGCTCGGAGCTGCGGATACTTTCAGGGCAGCAGCTGTGGATCAGTTGAAAATATGGGGTGAGCGGGTAGGCGTGCCGGTGGTATCGCAGGGCATGAATGCAGATCCGGCCTCTGTCGCGTTTGATACGTTGCAGTCGGCCCTGACTAAAGGGGTTGACGTGGTGATCATTGATACTGCCGGACGTTTGCACAACAAAGTAAACCTCATGAACGAGCTTGGCAAGATCAAGAAGGTGATGCAGAAAGTGATACCCGATGCCCCGCATGAAATACTCCTCGTGCTCGATGCCTCTACGGGGCAAAATGCAATCTCCCAATGCAAGGAATTTACGGCTGCCACCGATGTCAATGCGCTCGCCCTGACCAAGCTTGATGGCACCGCCAAAGGTGGTGTGGTGATCGGCATCTCCTCTCAATTTCAGATACCTGTTAAATACATTGGAGTAGGTGAACAGATGGACGATCTGCAGGTCTTCAATAAGCACGAATTTGTGGATTCGTTTTTTCAGGAATAAAGAAGACTTCGGATGCTGCTTTAGTATCCGTATTTATCTCCCCATCTCTTTTTCAAGAACTCCCGCAGCTCCTTTTCACGTGCATTGTTCCCGGGCGAATAGAATACACTTCCCTTTAGTTCATCGGGCAGAAATTCGAGTTCTGCGAAATTATTGGCATAACTGTGCGCATACTTGTATTCTTCACCATAGCCCAATTGTTTCATCAGTTTGGTCGGGGCATTGCGTATGGGGAGCGGAACAGGCAGCCCCCCTGTTTGTTTCACGGCTTCCATGGCCTCGTTGATGGCAAGATATGAGGCATTGCTCTTGGCCGATGATGCCAGGTAAATGGCCGCCTGGGAGAGGATTATCCGGCTCTCGGGCATCCCGATCGTGTTCACTGCCTGGAAACAGTTGTTGGCAATAACCAGTGCCGTGGGATTGGCATTCCCGATATCCTCCGAAGCCAGGATAATCATCCTCCGGGCAATGAAAAGCGGGTCTTCCCCTCCTTCAATCATCCGGGCAAGCCAGTATACAGCTCCATTCGGATCACTGCCCCGCATAGATTTGATGAAAGCCGAAATGATGTCGTAATGTTGTTCCCCGGTTTTGTCGTACAAGGCCATATTTTGCTGGACATGTTTGAGCACATAGTCGTTGGTTATATTCAGTCCATGTTCTGGGCCTGAATGAACAAGCAGCTCGAGGATGTTCAGCAACTTGCGCGCATCACCGCCCGACAAACGCAGGAGCGCCTCTGTTTCCTCCAGATGAATGCTGCGTTTCGAAAGTATCGCATCGGTATGCAGGGCATGATCCAGGAGTTTGAGCAGTTCGTCTTTTTCCAGATGTTTGAGTACATAGACCTGGCAGCGCGACAGCAGTGCCGAAATCACTTCGAAGGATGGGTTTTCGGTGGTGGCGCCGATGAGGGTTACCTCTCCTTTTTCAACTGCACCCAACAACGAATCCTGTTGTGATTTGCTGAAACGATGTATTTCATCAATAAACAGAATCGGTTTTGCAACCGAAAAAAGTCCATTTCCTTTCGCCTTTTCGATCACTTCCCTGATATCTTTCA
Organism: Bacteroidota bacterium; assembly: GCA_013289095.1. Lineage (GTDB taxonomy): Bacteria > Bacteroidota > Bacteroidia > Palsa-965 > Palsa-965 > Palsa-965. The sequence goes on from JABDAO010000034.1 coordinate 16,419, forward strand.
CCCCCGAGTTGATGGCGCTGAGTGAATAAAAAGGGCGTTTAAGTGTTTGGGAGATGATGTATGCCAGGGTTGTTTTACCAACTCCGGGAGGCCCCCACAGAATAATAGACGGCAGAATGCCTGTTTCGATGGCCTTACGGAGCACGGCATCCTTCCCGACGAGCTGCTCCTGCCCGATATAATCATCAAGCGAAGCAGGGCGCATACGCTCTGCCAAGGGTTTTGAGTCCATCCTGTTGCCTTTATTTTTTCAAAGATAAGCTGATTCGGCGGGATGAGGTTTCGGGAACGTCAATTTCCTGAAATGTCTTTCGGGGGAAGCTCAAAAACTTTACATTTGAAGGTCAAAATCCGACTGCCATGAAAACCACCCGCTCCTTTGTTTTGTCGTCCTTCCTTTTTTCAGCCTTGTTGCTTCAGTCAGTAACCGCTGTTGCTCAAAAAGCTAAAAAACCTCAGAAACTCGACAAACGTAAGTACGATATTGAAATAAGGGAAACAACCACCGAAGGGAAGAAGTATGAAAAAGATATATTTGAATTTACTGCAAAAGAAATCATCAGCGATTATTTTGAGATGAAATTGAAGACCCCAACGATGCATTACAAAACCCTCAAAGACAGTACGTTTACCGACGACGGGGAAGAAGCGAAATATTATAAGTTATCGGCTTCGGAGAAATCGGCAAAAGGGGATGAAAATTATCAGTTGGAATTGATCATCAATGGAAAGGAAATTACAGGCACCATCAAGCTTATGAAAGGGGAGGCGGTGAAAAAGAGCTGGGAATTTGAGGGAAGCCAGAATAATTAGGGATACAGCCCGTTACCCGAGACCTGTTTTTCAATGAAAAGACCTGTTCCGAAATGCACTGATCTTCATCCTTACTCTGTTGGTTTGAATCTTATCCATTAAAAAAAGAGTCCGCCTATTCTCCGGCGGACTCTTTTTTTTAATAAAAATCCAGGCTTCTTATCTGATCACGGTGAACCGTTTGGTTTTGACACCATCACTGGTTCTTAAGGTAACAAGGTAGGAGCCTGGCATCAGACTGGAAGCATCCAGACTGGTTGTATATTCGCCTGCCGACTTAGCCGCCATGTCTTCAATCTTCAGGATCTCATGCCCCGCAATATCAGAAACCGTCAATGTCACGGCGCTCTTCTGTGCAAGCGTGTAGTTGATCAGGGTGTTGCCCGAAGCAGGGTTTGGATAGAGGTTCCAGCTTCCAAGCGCTTGAGCCTGAGTTGTTCCGGATGTGATATCGGGTGCCGCTGATGTGTTGTACCACTGACGGGAAGTGATGGTGAGTGAATCACAGTCCTTACAACCGTTTGCATCGGTTACACAAACGATATAGAAGCCCGGTGCAAGATTCCTGGCTATTGCCGTTGTATCGCCGTTGGACCAGGAATACGTATAAGGCGCTGTTCCATTCTGTATACGGATTACAAAGGCTGTAGCATCCGCACACGTATCACAACTTGCCCTGGAGGCTCTGGTCGTGATGTGTAAATTGCAGGTCACTGTACCGGTTACCTGTACACTATCGCAATAGGTACTCTCGCACCTGGTGGTATCCCGATTTTGGTGCCAGTGTCGGCTGCTGATCGTCAGACAGACATAATAGGTGCCTGGAGCGAGATACTGATGACTCGGATTAGAACCTCTGCCCGTTGACCCGTCTCCAAACGTCCATTGATACGAAGTCCTGAAGTTTGTACCGGTAGAGGCAGAGTCGTTGAACAAAATTTGGTTCATAGCCGTTTGAGACCAGGTAAAATTGGCCTGACAGTTAGGGTTAGTGGGTTTCACGCCAACCGAATCGGTGGCGCATACCTGACATCCGTTACTATCGGTTACACAAACGGTGTAAACTCCGGTCTTGAGGTTCATGCTGTTTTGTGACGTTGAACCGGATGAAGACCAGCTATACATATACGGTGGGACACCTCCGGTTACTGCTGTTACCGACGCTGATCCATCGGCGCAGGTGTCGCAGGAAGCTGAGGTTGTGGCGGTCGTGATCTGAAGCATACAAGGCACTTTTCCTATAACGCGCACGGTATCGCAGTAATCGCTCTGACAGCTGCTTGAATCCGAAACATGCAGGCAAACCGTATAAAGGCCTGGTTGTGTATAGGTATGACTCGGATTTGGCCCGGTAACATTGGTACTGTCCCCAAATGTCCAGGCATAGACCACCGTTGTGCTGGCGGAATCAGACTGACTCATAAAAGAAATAACGTTGGATGCAGTCTCTGTCCATGTAAAAGACGCTTGACAGGGGGATGGAGGTAAGCTAGTGGATGGACGGGCGCCCGCATTCGCGGCAATTGCGAGCCCCATGCCGATGAACATTAGGATTGTTTGTTTCATGGTTGTTTGTTTTTAATGGTTGTTTGTTTTTTGATTTAGATGGTGCCTCTCGGCCATTTTGATTAAATAGTCCTTGATTGCCTTTTTTTAACGTGAAGGTATTCGTTGCGGGAAACAGGAAATGGAGGATGTTTTCGGATGCCCCGTCAGCATCCTTCGTCTTTGTCTGTTGCCTGACCGGATGCTCGCTATCCGAAAGGGTATAACCAGATCTCAGACCAGGAGATTCGGGGGCATGAATAAACCAGAAATATCTGTTTTGCATTGAATCGTTTTGTTATTCAGTTAAAAGAGGGTATCGATGCTTTATTCGAACGGGTAAGCTCCTTGAAAAAACGATGTAAAAGTATCTCTGTACGCCGGTGATTGTCAAATCAAAGGATACGCGATTATTCGGTTTCCGGTATTCAAAATAGCTGGTCAGAGTTGTTTAATCGGTCGGCCTATGCAGGTGTGCGGATCAAATAACGGTAGTGGTCGTTACTATAATGTCAGACGGTTTGACACAGTTTATGAACACAGCGATCATTCAACGCAGCATCTGAGGAGAGCGGAAGATTGGAGGTAAAGAGCTAATTATCAAGAATGGCTGATCATGGATTCTGAATTAGCGTTTGATATTGCTTTATCGACTCTCGGGTACAGGGAACCCCAATCTGTCAAACTGACAGAAGTCATCACTGCTGAGCGAGTTTCTGCTTGATAGAATCCGACTTTAAACCAATTTGAGGGATCACGGCCTACTTGTTAATTTTTTGATCATGCTTTTGTTTTGCTTTATGACTTGTTTGGGAGTCCGGTTTCCGCTATGTTATATTTTAGTTGTGAATTCGGGAGGGCTCTGACTTTATTTGCACAAAAGAAATACGTTAACACAAATATCTGGTTTGCGCGTGTAAGAAGATTCTTAGCTAAATCTGATTTTAGGTTGAATATTTTCTGATCGGGGGAAACAAAAAAATATTTGGAGGCGCTTACGAATTGCCCGAAGCATAACAGCAAGATCGTTGCGCAGCCTAAATTGGTTTTATAGAAGAGCGACTGTTTTTTGCTCTTCAACAAACAGGACTCGGAGCAGCATACTCGGAACCTCCTTTTTGGGATAGCCCCCGGTTTATGGGGTTCAGAAAGCTATCTGTAGGCAAGCCTTGATTGCAGGGCGCCACACTTCCTGGCTGATTCCGCCATCTGTAAATTTTAGTTTAAATTTGCCCCTTCATTCCAGTAAATCCAATAACACAGCCAGCCCGGTCATGAAAAAGCAGGAAAAAACAGCGAGAAAGAAGTATGAATTTACGAAATATCAGATCCTGGTCCTGGTCATCCTGGCATTGACCCAGTTTACGGTCGTGCTCGATTTTATGGTCATGTCGCCCATGGGTGATATGCTGATGAAATCGATGAGTCTTAAACCGGCCCAATTTGCTATGGCCGTATCGAGCTATGCCTTCAGCGCAGGGATCGCCGGTTTACTGACGGCCGGTTTTGCCGATAGTTTCGACCGGAAGAAACTGCTTTTGTTTTTCTATGTAGGATTTATCGTGGGTACACTTTGTTGCGGACTGACCACCACATACCCCATGCTTATCGCAGCACGTATTGTCACCGGTTTGTTTGGTGGGGTGATCGGCTCCATCTCTATGGCCATTGTAGCCGATCTTTACCCTTTGCAGGAACGCGGACGGGTCATGGGTTTTTTACAGATGGGTTTCGGAGCCAGTCAGGTGCTTGGTATCCCGATCAGTCTGTACCTGGCCAATGCCTGGGGATGGCAAAGCCCGTTCCTGATGATTGTGGGTCTTGCAACCAGCATCTGGTTGATGATTGCGTTTAAGATGAAACCCATCACCGAACATCTGAAAATAAAGAACGACCGCAATGCGCTGAGCCACCTCTGGCATACCTTTTCAAAACGCCGCTACCGCATCGGTTTCTTATCCACCTGTTTTCTTTCAATCGGTGGGTTTATGATGATGCCCTGGGGCAGCGCTTTTTCGATCAATAACCTGAAGGTTACTCAACAACAGCTTCCTATCCTTTTCATGGTGGGTGGTCTGAGCACACTCCTCATTATGCCCTTTGTCGGGAAATTGAGTGATAAAATCGATAAGTTTAAGTTGTTTGCCATGGCTTCTATCTGGATGATGGTGGTGGTGGTTATCTATACCCACTTCGGCCCGACCCCGTTTGCCCTGGTCATGATCATGAACGTGTGTATGATGATCGGTATTATGAGTCGCATGGTTCCTTCCATGGCCTTGACTTCTGCGCTGCCTGAGATGCAGGACCGGGGAGCATTCATGAGCATCAATTCTTCCCTCCAGCAGTTTGCCGGTGGATTGGCGGCTGCAATTGGAGGTATGATTGTGGTGCAGAAAACGAAAACCAGTCCGCTCGAGCATTATGATACCCTGGGGTTTGTCATTACCGGAATCTCGATCGTAGGTATATTCATGGTGTATCGGGTGAGCCAGCTTGTCAAGTCATCTTCCAATGGAGCTTCCGGGCATTTCGGACAACAGCGGGAAGTGAAGGCTGAATTGGAGAATATTGAGATGTAAGTCAGCTAACGTTTCTGTTCCAAGTATTTCAAACCAGATGGATTTGCAGGGCAAACACGCCCACCAGGTTGTTGGGGCGCGACTAAAGCATACCGATCATTTCTTGTGCGTGGAGGATCAATCAATGCATAAAAGCAGGAATGATTGATTAAACCCGCATTATGCATTAGAAGCAGGCATTCGCGCTCAAAAGGCCAGCAGCACAGCAGACCCGGGGGATAACCCATCCCGATGACTATCAGTGCCGCACACATCCTAACACACTGTGCATTAGCGCACAAGCCATCTAATGCACAATTCCATCTAACTTGTTCTAAGTCATTGATAATTTGATTGTTGGATACTGAAGATGGTGTGTCATTATCAGCATAGCGTGACGATATTGTATGAAAGCGTTGTTTTTATTGAGATTGGGCAACAAAAAACCTATCCCTTTAAGAATTTAGAGAGGAGAGTTATCTCCGCGCCGCTATTTACGGAACAGTGACTAAAAATGAAACAACAAGGAAATGTACTTTTAGATCAATAATTATTCCATACGGGATCTCCATTTTACTGGAGTCACCAATTGATTCTTCAAAGGTCTTGATTAAACAAGACTTTTACATTTCAGCCAAAATTTGGGAAGGGATCGAAATCACCATTATGTGCATAGGCTTTGCTTGTTGTTCAAGCGAAAGTTAGCAATTTGATTCTACTTTTCCAACGTCTTGAAATTTGGGTTAAATTACTTCAAACGCCGCAGCCGGCAGCCAGCCGGTATTTCCATTCGCCAGTTTCACCTCGCTCCAGCCATTGCTGCTTCTTACTACCGATACTTTGGTGCCTTCGTGCAGGATAAAGAGATCTGTTCCTTTATCGTCTGGCGATCCCTTGGCCTTGATTTGTGGGGCCATAACAATCGCTTCGTCATGCGTCAGGGCGGTAATGTTTGTCTTGCGGGCGATCATAAAATTAAAACTGCTTGCAAGCAGGAAAAGGAACGCTATCGTAAACGCATATTGTTTGGTGCGTACGCGGTTGGAGATAAAGTAAAAAAGCAAGAACAGCAGGCAGCCTGTGAACGATACGATACTCAAGATACACCATCCCTTTTCTGAAAACTGATTGTAAAAACGGTTTTCCCAGGTTGCCAGCAGATGCACCTGCGCACCTTCAACTTTATCGACAATCAGTGCATTGGCTGTTTTGAGGTTGAACCCGGTATCATCATCTCCAGGTTGTAGCTTTTTGGAGCGCTCGAAATGGAGGATTGCCATCGGTATGTTTTTCTTCTTGAAGTAAGCATCGCCCAGGTTAAAATACAAGGCCGGCGCTTCCAGTCCCTGGGCCCTTACCTTTTCATACAAGGTGATGGCTTTCTGATAGTCCTTTTTTGAAAAAGCCGTGTTGGCCGAATCAATCAGCTCTGCAGCGGCGCCTGCACTGATTTTTAGCGAGACGAGGGAAAGGAAAAGATAAAGCAGAATGCGTTTCATGGGTTCTCTGTATTAGTTGTGCGCAGGGAATAACGAACACCGTTTAAGGGTAATCCTTCCTTACGCCGAAGCGGACATTAGTACCGTTTTATTTCCTTTTTTTATTTCATCTTCCAGTTTTGTAATGAGCCGTATGGTCTGGTCGTACAGACCTTGCAGATCGCCAGATGCGGAGGAGGGGGCATAACGTGCAAACTCACAGGCATCGATGGTTTTCAATAAGGGTTGGACGGTTTCAGCAGATACGCCCCGTTGTTCAAGCACAGCCTGTATCGATTCTTTTGACAGATCGGAGATGGGCATAGCGAGTTTATCGCCCAGGTATCCGTACAGGGCTTTGGATATTTCTGCATAAAAAGGCTCTTTCTGGTTGTTTCTCAAATGCGTTTTTGCCAGGGTCAGGCGTTTGTGTGCCATCTTGGTTGCCTTGCGGCTGCGGATAAGTTGCACATCGCTGTTGTCTTTGATATGTTTGCGTCTGACAAGGAGAAAGAGCAGGAAGCAGCAGGAAGGAAGGATAAAGCCGAGCGCGAATTTAAGCGTACCGAAAAAGTGATGACCGGTTTCTTCCAGCTCCATTTTTCCCGTTTTGATGTAGCGTATGTCATTGCCTATCTGTTGCACATCCTTGCGGTTGTTAAGCGCTGCAGCTCCCGAGGCCGAAGTCGTATCGCCAGGGGCTTTTTCGACCTGGATATTAAATTCGGGGGTACGAAGGGTCACATAACTCTGCTTACCTGGATCAAAATAACTGAATGTTGCGGCTTCCACCTTATAGGATCCTCCATAACGTGGAATCAATACATATTCATTGGCTTTGGAGCCACTCACTCCTTCGGCGGTAACACTGATGTTTTCGGTGGGCTTGGGGTCATAACTCTCGATATCGGGGGGGATCACCAGCTTTGGGGGCTCGATGAGGTTTACATTGCCTTTGCCGGTAACAGATACGTTGATGTTTACCGCTTCGTTGGTCTTCACCTTGTCTTTGTTCATCAACGCCTTGAGGTTGAACTGACCGACAGCTCCTGCAAAACCATCGGGCTTCCCGGTTTCGGGCAGTGGAAGGACTTCGATTTTGATTGTTTGTCCTTTCAGTTTTACCTGTACATCCTCCTGTGTAGGTCCAAAGAAGCTCCAGGGGTCCTGTGAGCGCGCAGCGCTTTGCTGGCGCACCACACAATCGATCTCTACCGGTTCTATTTCAAGGGTGCCGCTGCGTTGGGCGAAGAGAAACGTTTTTTTGAATTCCACGACCGAGTATTGCAATCCGTTGAGTGTTTCCTTGCCTACCGTATAATTCGCGGGATTCGGGATGTCCTGCGACCAGAACCCGGTGTAAGAAGGCATTTTTGCATTCTGAAAACCAACCAGGTTTATACGGGTAAATACTTTATAGACAAGCGTAACCTGTTCGCCCTGATAGACCTTGGTTTTGCTTAAACTGGTTTTGATAAAGAGCTTGTCGGCATCGTTTTGTGTTTGCCCGGCTGTACCGTTTTGCTGTGTGCCGGGAGGATAGGCCGATTTGCTTACGTCAATATTCATGCTATTCGATTCGAGCTTCTTCCCTCCCGATGTAACCGAAGCAGGCCCAATCGTATACTTGCCTTCCTTCTTGGCGCTGATGTAATACGACCAGGAATTGGATTGCGACATCGAGCCGTTGATAATCTGAACGCTTTGTGAACCATTCGGGCCGCTCAGTACATTGAAATCACTCAGGTTGGGCCCTGTAAAACCACTGCCTGTACTGTTCACCGTATACTGGATCTGAAACGGCTCACCGGTGGCCACGTGGTTTTTATTGGTCGTGGCCGTCAGCTTCTGGGCGACGGTGATGCCGGTGAGTAGAAAAAAAAGGAAAATAGAAGCAATAAATTTCATCGGTATTTATTCAAATATAAATGTGTGCAAGATAGCATATTGGTTTGTTTTTTTCGGTCTACCAATCTTTTTCAATGGTGCCGCCGCGTACCGTTGCCTCTTTTTGTTTTTTTAATTTATTCTGGACCTTTCGTTCATTGTTGTTTACCTCATTCAGCATCTTTTGGGCGGCATCCTTCGATACATGGTTTTGTTCATCCTTATCGGGTTTGCCCTTGTTGTCGGGTTTGTCTTTGTCTTTATCTTTGTCGCCCTTGTCTTTTTTGTCTTTATCCTTGTCTTTCTTGTCGTCCTTTTTGTCCTTATCGCCTTTGTCTTTTTTATCCTTGTCCTTATCTTTTTTGTCTTTGTCCTTATCCTTGTCTTTATCCTTGTTCTGTTTTTGTTTTTTTTGTTCCTGTGCAATCATCTGTTTTGCATACTCCAGATTATAGCGGGTATCATCGTCTTTTGAATTAAGCGTCAGGGCTTTTTCATAGGCTTTGATTGATTCTTCGTATTTTTTATCCTTGAGCAGGGAGTTGCCCAGGTTGTGATACGCCCTTGCGCTGAGTTCATCATCGCCCGTAATTGTTTTTGAGAGTTCTTCGAATTTGGCCGCCGCTTCTTTGTATTTTCCTTGTTTGTAATACGTATCGGCCAGGTTGAATTCGCCTGTACGGCTTCCGGGGTTTAGTCCCAATGCTTTGAGATACTGGTCTTCGGCTTCCTTGTATTTCGAATTGCTGTAGGCCTTGTTTCCTTCGCGTACATATTTCTTTTCTTCCTGTGCGTGAGCTACACAACAGAAAAGCAGCAGCTGGCATATCAGGCTCCCAATTAATTTTCGGGTGATCACGCTGAGCGGAATCAGCGCCGTGTTCTTGTTCGCGCTCATTTCAGTGTTTTTTTAGGTTTGGTCTTCACTTCTCCGAACAGGTTCAGGCGTTTGTATAGTTTGCTTTTTCGCTCGGGCACCAGAACTTCGATGAGGAGCAGGCAAAGGGTCAGGAAGGCGAAGACCGGAAAGTAATCGTCGTAATTGGTGTATACCTTGCTTTCCAGGTCAGATTTGTCGAGGCTTGAAATAGAATCCAGCAGACGGTTCAGGCCGATGTCGGCATTGGTGGCATGGATGTAAAGACCCTGACCGATGGAGGCAATTTCCTGCAGGGCAGGTTCATTGAGTTTGGTGATGATGGTAGCGCCCGAGCGGTCTTTGCGGTATCCGATAAGGGTTTTTCCCTGATAAACAGGGATCGGCACTCCGCTTGGCGATCCCATGCCAATGGTATGGATTGCAATCCCTTTTTTGACCGCCCGTTGGGCTGCATCGGGCACTTCGCCCTCATGGTCTTCTCCATCGGTGATGATGATGAGCGCTTTGTTCTTGCCCTGATCGCTTTTGTCGTCTTCGCCCCCGAATGATTCAACGGCCAGATCGATTGCGGAGGCAATGGAAGTACCCTGGGTAGGCACAATGTCGGTGTCTATATTATCCAGGAACAGTTTTGCTGCAGCATAATCGGTGGTGACAGGTAGTTGTACGTATGCTTTTCCGGCAAAGACAATAAGCCCAAGCTCATCGCCCTGCAAACGGTCGATGAGTTTGCTGATGGCTTGTTTGGCCCGTTCCAGACGGTTGGGGTACAGATCGGTGGCCTTCATGCTGTTAGACACATCCAGGGCAATGATGATACGGGCGCCCCTGCGTTTTACCTCTTCCAGCCTGGATCCGGCCTGGGGGTTGAGCATCGTAAGGATGAGCAAGAAAAGGGCAACTGTAAAAAGTGTAAATTTTAGCCGGGCCTTCACACCCGAAACTTCGGGCATGAGCTGCACCACCAGGTTGGTCTCGCCCATGCGTTTGATCATCCTTTTTTTCCAGGCCGAAGTGAGCATGAACAACAGGATGCAAACCGGGATTGCACCCAGGGCATAGAGAAATTGTATGTTTTCGAATCTCAACATCGTGTTTTAAATCATCAGAACTCAGGTAATGCTCCTGAAAAAAGTATTCTTCAGCAAAAATTCCAGCAATAACGAAATGAACGCGGCTATGGCCAGGGGCAGGAACATTTCGGTGCGGTTGGTAAAATTTTTTTCCTTCACAATGTTTTTCTCCATGCTGTCAATTTCCTGATAGATCTTCTTTAGTTTTTCAGTATCGGTTGCCCTGAAATATTTACCGCCGGTAAGTTCGGCTACCTTTTTGAGCATGTCTTCGTCGAGGTCGACATCCACATAATCATACTGATAATGGCCTGCCGCATCCCTGGCCACAGGGGCCAGCGCCTTCCCGCGTGTGCCCAGACCAACGGTGTAGACCCGTGCTTTGTAAGCCCTTGCCATCTCCGCGGCCGTAAGCGGATCGATGGCGCCCTGGTTGTTGACCCCATCGGTCAAAAGAATGATGACATTGCTTTTGGCATTGGTATCCATCCTCGAGATGGC
>JABDAO010000035.1 GCA_013289095.1 Bacteroidota bacterium
CAGGAGTAGGTATATGGTGCAGCGCTTCCAGGGCCGGGAATCGCTTTGATGAGTCCATTCGGCAACAGGCCGCAGGTAGGCCGTGTCTTCAACACAAGCGGAAGTGAGTCAATCCCTACCGTCACTGTTTTAAAAGCGGGGCAGGCGCCAAGCATTCCGGTTACCGTATAGGTAGTTGGCGTGACAGGGGTGGTTGTTGTATTCGCGCTGGTAGTAGAACTCAGACCTGTGGGTGGATTCCAGGAATAGGTGGTAGCCCCGCTTGATTGTAAGACGAGTGATTGTCCTTTGCAAACAGCCGTATCGTGAGTCAGCACTAGATTGGGAGCGCCCACTGCCGTAATCGTGACCGAATCCCAAACCGAGTATGCCGCACACGATTTTTTTGTCACTTCCACATAATACGTTCCGGGGCTGAGCCCTGTGGCGGTATCACTCGTTTGAGAGGGTACGGTATTCCAGGAATACAAGTAAGATGCACTGCCACCCGTTGCCGAGACCGATGCCGTATTGGCGGATGAACACAGGCTGGTGGAAGTGATTGAAAGATTGAAGAGGGAACAGGTATTGTTTGGGAGTGCAAAGGCTGTAACGAAATTATTGCCACACACATACAGATTGTTGCCACTCACTTTTACATCGTACACCGTGTCATTGCAAGAAAAAGTATTCACCTGGTTGAGGTTGGAGTCGTACGCAATGACAGCGGTGCCGACACCAGCATACAGCTTGCCACAATCATCCACTTCCAGACCGGAGGAGGACAACGCGATGTTGGTGAAAATAATGCTGTCAAGTACAACTCCTGTAAGGGCATTGAACTTGAGTATTTTATTTCCATTAAAGGTGTAAAGAAAGCCAGCGTACTGGGCCATCCCATTGAAGCCATTGGTAATGGTTGCATTAAATGGCTGATCGTAGGATTCCTGAAACCCGTTGCTGGTTGGAGTCATATACTGAAGGGCGCTAAGCTGAGGTGTGGCGACCTTCAGGACGGTATTCGGAAAAGAGGCGGCATCCAGTGATGAGCGTGCCATACACAGGTAGGCATTACTGCTGTCATCAAGGGCAAGCAGTGCCACATCGTGATACGTCTCTGTCGTTGCAAGCGTATTGATCGGTGTGAGTGTTGTGAGTGTTGTATCGAGCATACAACTCTGATAGGAGCTGCTGGTTCCACCCCCGCCGATGACACCCACCCCCGTACATTTATTGATCCGGATCCTCCACATCTCATCCATATTCGAATTGCCGGCCGAAAGATTTTGCTGAATGCCCGCACTGTTTACCTGAAGCACTCTGGCTCCTGAAGTCACGTTAAACCCTTCAATCAGGTAAGATGATCCATGTTGCATGTCCACCGCAAAATCGCCGTAATACAAAAAAGTCATAAAGCTGTTCGCTGTAAAGGTCCAAAGTACGGCTCCGGTGGGGCTGAATTTGGTTTCCTGAAATGGAGGAGTTCCACCGTATACATATACATTGCCCAGATAATCGGCATCCACATCATAGGCTTTATTCATCCCGTAAGTAAACGGAGGCAATGCCGTCCATGGGTCGATGATCAGTGTCTTGGATGCATCATATCCGGGTTTGAGCTGAAAAGACACATCCTTGTTGGTTATCAGAAAACGAGTAGATATGGGCAGATTATTCCCATCCCGGGTTACCGGGGCATGGTCGACGATATCGCCGAAGGGGGAAGCAATGATCAGATTGCCTGCCAGATCGGTATGAAGCCCGGCGCTGTTTGAGTAATTCAACCGGAGTGACGAAACATCCGCTCCAGGATGCACGATGATGCTGTATTTTAGTCCATCCTTTCCGGTAGGGCAGGTATAGACTACGTCAATACCTGGGTATAGCCCCTCATACGTAATTTGTTTGAATGCGTTGGCCTTGATCCCTGTTTTTCCGCTTTTATCAGCAGGATCGCCATAGGTAAAGTATTGATTTACCTTGTTTTGAGCAATTATTTTCACACCCGGGTCGGGATTGACCCAGGACATGCTGAACGAATCAAGTCTTACCGTAGTTCGGTCTTCTGCGTCTTCTTCTTTCTCTCCGGGTTCCTGTGCCTTTTTTACAAGCATAATCCTACGTATACCCATGCCCTTTATACTGAAATAGTACTCATACCCGGCATCTCTTAATCCAAAAAGGACCGGAGTGTTCAGTTGCCCCTGGGCTTTTTCAAACTGTCCTTTGTTTTCTACAAAGACCTTTTGTGAAAAGGGATCTACGGTCCATTTGCCCGGGTCGCCCGTTACCGCTAGCGGTGCTGAGAATAACCTGAAATTCAGGAAAAGGAAGACAAGGATGAGGGTTCTGTTCATAAAAGTTGGTGCCAGGTGACGGCAGGCAAATGAATATTGGCAAAAAACCTGAAGTTGGGTTTCTAAAGATACAAGGATATATATGAAAAAATATTAGCAATTAGTAAATGGTAGGTTTGGATGAGTGAATGGTAGGTTTGAATGAGTGGATGGCTGGCAAGTGCCTCGTTTTAGAACCGGGTATGGATGAAATGGAAGATCTTCTTGATGCGGAATGGACTTGGGTCGGGAGTGGATCAGGATAGAATCCGGTTTTGTACTGAAGTTAAACCTGGAATTTGATGGAAATAGAAACCGGGCCACTTGTCGGCTGACAAAGCACCCCGGTAATTGGCCAACTCAGATTTGAAGGATGGCACCGCCCACCCTCTGGGTGAAGATGAGCACTTGTTTAAATGAAAAAACACGCGTTCCGGGCAGAAAGGAGCGCTTCTTCACTACAGGATTATTGAAAATGGAGAAAAACATCAGGAACAGCCAGCGAATGGGTTGTTCCTGATGCCGTCTGATCAATGATCATGGTGGTGATGCCAATGTCTGTGGCCGCCTTCGCGGATGATACAAGAGGTGAAGCAGGTGCATGCAATAAGAGTGAAGACGATCAGTGCCTTTTTCATGTTATTTAGTTTAGTTTAAGTAAGTAATATCCAATATTGATGCCAATCTTTCAGCCCAAAGACTTTCTAATTCCCCGTCTTTGCCTTTAAACGCCAGCTTCGTGGTATCATTCCGTTGGTGATAAAGCTATATTCGTTTCAATGACCAAAGATAGCCTGGTGTCTGTATAACTATTTACACAATTTGACTGATGTGTTGTATAATTCACTGGTGTTGAGATGACGAAAAAGAGTTCTGCACTATAGCAAATCGGGCAGGGGGTATAAAAAAACATCTTTTTTGTCTCAATAATACGCCGTCCCTTCGAATACTGCGTGAGGGTATTTGAGATATTCACCTACATTTGTCTGGCTTTCAAATTCAACGCGTTTTCCCATTTGGATGACCACTGCAATCAATTCTTCAGGCACATCTCCTTTACTGAGAGACTCCGTACTGTGTCCCTGGTGCGGAACCTGCTTCGCACAGAGGCCGCAAGGCAACTGTAGCAATTGCGGAGGACCGCTTGCACCACCCCCTGGCCCTGATCGTGGAGACGCTCCACCCCGCGCTCCAAGAATTCTTCCTAAAACGTACAGAAGAAAAGTACTGCTTTTTACGGGTTGGTGGACACGGACAGGCGCATTGCTCATCTTCATGAACCTTCCTTTTCAGTTTCACCTGAATGGTCTGGACGCGCTTCTGATTGGAATAGGGGGGTATTTGTGTTGGCTTGGCTACAGCAAAGGCCGTAAGAAACTGGATGTGCTGGAGCACGGAGAAATAACAGAAGGCACGATCACAGAGGCCCGTGTGAACGAAAAGATTGAGCAGGATGATAAACACCCGTTTATCATTACCTATTCTTATTCCAGGAACGGCCGTATTGCAAGCGCAAAGATGAATTGCTGGGATGAAACAAGCTTATCACACTATGCCGGCGAACCTGTTTGGGTGGTCTATCATACCCTGGATTTCGAAAACAACAGTTCCATCTGGCCGCCCCTGGCATAAGGCCACAGGGAGTAGGTTGCGGTATCTCAATGAATCATCTGAAATGCTTTTTAATATGTTTGGCAGGAGGGGGGGTGCTTGAATTAGGTGCTTGCTGCTTTTGCAGATCAGGCCAAGTTCTTCGCCTTCGTGCTGAATTGTATGCAATTCTATTCAGATTCCGTGTTGCCGGCAATGACGAAAATCTGTTTGGGGGCAGCTAATAGTCAGCTCGGTGGTTTACCGGCGTGAGCTATAACGTCCTGTTAAGCCTTATTTGCCACTCAGAAAGGGTGATCACTGAGCAGTGGGGAGTACGTGCTGGCTCGAATCAACAGATTTCTTTGTCCGGGAAGTATTCTTAGCCCGAGCCGAATTTGGCTGCTGAACCCGGAAGCCAAACAAAAGAGACGAAACGAGGATGCTTCACCCGGTGTGATTGTCGTGTTATTGTCTTTTCTAATCAATACGGGTATGAATCGTGGTCACCGGCTCAGCTCAAAATCTTTTTTCCATTTTCTTCCCCGCAACAAATCATCTGCGTAGTCGTGCAGTAATTGTTTGTAGGCGCTAAATACCGCATCAATCTGTTGTTCGAACGTTCCCTTGTAATGGTAGATACGAAGAATGTCTTCATTAAAAGAAGGCACTGTTTTCTTTAAAAAGCCTTCGAATTGAATGAAATTATCATAATCCACCACCTCTTCCACTTTGGCACCAGTGCCTGGGTTATTCGCCGGGCTTGCTTTGAGTAAGTCTTTGAAAATTGTTAGTGAAAACAGATCATCATTCATCTTTTCTGAATGGAAGATAAATATTGGAAAATAGGTCAGGCTGACCATAAGACCCAATGCTTGGTTTTTATACTTAAGATTCAAGGAGAATGGAGACGCTTTCGGTCCTGCACTGACCGATTTTGAACCTGCGAGGTAAAAGTTGTAGCCGGCAAGAAAAGGGTCTAATTGTTCGGTTGGTCTTCTAATTACCACTTCCATCTTCTGTCGCACTTCGGCAGGGGTTTCATCATTTTCGTTTGTCATTTGCTTGAGGTTTTAGGTTTTTAAATGTTTTACTCTGAATAGAGCCAGAGCAGACCGATGTGAGGGTCGCTTTTTTGAAGCGTGTACTGCTGAAAAACCCTTGGCAGGATAGCCTGTGAAGAGGGGTGTTTCAACTGGCTCAGACTAATTATAATATTCTATTTTTCTTTTCGTAAAAAGCTCAAACGGGTCGTCCTGAGCACCCATACAGCCCGTCCAATTCAACTGGCTGTCCTAAGTATTGGTATAACTCTTTTTTTATGGGTTGCTTCCATTTGGTGAAAAAATCTATTTCTTCTGTTTCACTTCTTTGTTTATCGGATGTGTGCAGATACTTATAATTCTTGCTTCCATCGGGATTAAAAGCATCCTCTTGATTTCCGGATATGCTTCTTCCTGTTTTATCCGAAATTGAAGGTATAAAAAAAACACCAATATAAAAGGTATGAAAAAAGCACCAATATAAGGTATGAAAACAGGAAGGAATGATTTTAACCCGCATTATTCATTCGAAGCAGGCATTCGCGCTCAAAAGGCCAGCAGCACAGCGAACCCGCGTGATAACCCATCCCGATGTCTGTCGGGACCGCGCAAATCCTAACACACGATGCCCGCCTGGCCTGCAGAAGACCTGGTTGAGCCGGTCAGACGGGCACTAGCGCACAAGCCATCTAATGCACAAGCTGGATTTAAATTGCCGGGAAGTGATGAAAATCATCAATGGAAATGTCCTGGGGCAGGTGGTATAGTTTCAAAAGCACAGACAGATCATCCTGCGGATCATTTAATGAACATTCCCGGAAATAGGATACAAGATCTGGAAGGAAGAATGTGTACGATTGAAAATGATTTGTGTACGATCGAAATTGATTTCGGTACAAAAACACCAGACTTCATCGGAATATCAGGTGAAACAGGTAGCATATCATTTGACATCGATGTCATGTAAAATGAAACCGTGTGCATGTCGGATGATATCGTTACAAAAGAATATGAAATCGGTAGCATGTCAATTGGTATCGGTAGCATGTAAAATGAAATAGATGCAATGGAAAGAGAAACGTGTACGATGTCAATTGATATCAGTACAAATGAATAAGAAACAGGCATTAACTCAATTTACATAGGTAAAATGGAAAGTGAAATGAGAACGATTGCAATTGACAGCGATGCAAAGGAACAGGAAACGGATACGATTGCAATTGAAACGTGTACGATTGAAAATGAAACCGGTGCTATGTAAATTGCAATGTGATAAAACAGCTATATAAAAGGTGCATAAGTCTGAACTGTGTTTTTTGAGATTACGGTGAATGTATTCGATAAATGAGCAACAGGCAACCTCCTGTTGCAAATCGTGAGATTACCCGCTCGCCCATCAAAAAAAACAGATCAGACAGTACACCAGGAAACCAGCAACACGAATCACGTTCACTCAACCGGCCCATTACACATGCCAACGGCTGGGTATGGGGAAGGCCGGGCCAGGGGGAGGATATCTTGAATAATTTATTTTCCTGTGTTATTCGGGAAACTTACACCAGGGCCAAAGAAACAGGCATTCTCCTTTATTTTACCGTCTTTGAATTTAAAATACTCGGTATTGCGGAACAGTCTGCCATCTGTAGTCCACCCATTGTAGGTTACAAAGGCATCATCTCCATCAACGAGCAGTTTCTCAATATCAAACCGTTTGATGTTGATGGAATTTGGCCAGCATCTTTTCTGATAGGTTTTTAAATCAATATGGTCATCATTGGGGCTGTTGAAAATAAATCCGTCAGCCAACAGGGAGGTCAACATGTTCCAGTCTTTTTTCTCATAAGCGGTATAATAGTCTTTAATTGCTTGCTGGTTCGCGTGCGTATTACCGGGGTTGGTACAGCTGCTGCCAAACAAGAACAAGGGGATTGCACATAAACATACAACCCAATTCTTTTCAGTCTTATTTTTCATGTCGGGTAGTTTTGTTTGTTAAAGCTGTAGCGATAATACTGGTCGTATTCTCTCCGAAAAGGTTATTCCTAATGGCCTGCGGCAGACTTCCTTTTGTAAGGATGGTTGTCAGGGCCTGGATGTTTGTTGTTCAAATGTAAGATTTATTTGCTTCAAGCATATTAGAGATGCCTTCAAAAGAAAGAGTGCGTTAGGCCTGTGCGCGTCACGATAGATCAACCATTGGAAATCAGGTTGCAAATAAGATTTACCATTAGTTCTTTGTCATCCGGGTATAATGGTATAGGTTGTTAGGACTGGATTTCAATCAAAGATAGTAGTGATGATGTAGTCCTTTTCTTTTTTTGCTTCTTTTTTTCTTTTTGTTGAAAGGTGTTAATATGTTCATAACTCAGGCTGCCAGCCGATAGATTGAGGCTGGTGTTTTGTAATCACTGGTGTTTTGTAATCAAGAGACTGATGAAGGTGTTCATTGTTGTAAAATTTGAAGTAATCTGCCAATCCCTTGTAAAGCGTCACCCCGTCATCAAAAACGTTTAGGTACACACATTCATACTTGACAGATTTCCAAAGACGTTCAATGAAAATAGTGTCAATGGCTTATGGTTTTAGGGGTTCGGTTAATAAGCTTTCCTTAGCATCTCCGCATACGCATTTGGCAGGATACTTTCTTCCACCGCTTTAGCAGCTTTCTCCACGTCATATGCAAATCTGACAAACTCAACCCCGATACTTTCCTTGTCATAAATGCTGATATTTTCAGTCATGTTTAGCATTACATAGCACCCTTTGCAATCTCCATCCTTTGGCTTCCCAACAGATCCAAGATTGATCGCATGTCTGAAAGCAGTTTTTCCTTCCTTTTTGTAGGTAAATGTCCGATGATATGGTTTATGAGTGTGACCGATACACATAATATCTGCCTCTGAACCCTCCAGAATACGCATCATGCTCTTCTCGTCCCGGTCTTCAAAAAGGTATTCGTTTATTTTTCTTGGACTGCCGTGAGCAAGCAATAAAAACAATTTATCAGAATTGAGTTGATACTCCACTTTGATGTGAGCAGGAAGGTTCCGGAGGTAATTTCGTTCCTCGTCATTCACCAGTTCATTGCTAAGACCAATGGAAATAGCCCCCATCGCCTTGTCCTCATCGGTTTTATAGGCACAGCCGCAGTCATCCGACTTTCTGCCAACCCCGAAATCATAGTTTCCTGCAATGGTAGGGATGCCACGCTTTCTTATTTCATTGATAACTTCGTTCGGCCAGATATTATAACCAACCAGATCGCCGAGGCAATAAATTACATCCGGTTTCCTTTCATCCATATCCTTAAACATGGCTTCCAGGGCCGGCAAATTTGCATGTATGTCACTGAATAATGCGATTTTCATACTTCTTTCTCTGTTTTAGAATACAATATTTTATGAATGAGCAAACCTAACAATGCGCCTGCAAAAGGGCCAGCAATGTAGATCCACAAATGTTCGGTGTGCATGGATACAATTGCAGGACTCAGGGAACGAATCGGGTTCATAGAAGCTCCGCAAATCGGTCCGGCAAACAATGCTTCCAAGCCAACTGTTCCGCCAATTGCAATGGCAGCAGTTATGCCTTTTTCCTTTGATCCGGTCGAGACATTAAATATGACCATGACGAGAATCAAAGTAAGGATCACTTCTAAAATGAAGGATTGCAGTTCACTTCCTGCTGGCATCGTTGCGCCTAACAATTGATTCGTAGGAAACAATAGTTTCAGTAAACCACTTGCCACAAATGCCCCAATTGCCTGAGAACCGATATAAGGAAGGACTTTGTTCATTGGAAACCGCTTCGCCATTGCAAAAGCAAGTGTAACAGCTGGATTCATATGCGCTCCGGAAACATCACCTAAAGCGAAAATCATCGCTGAGACAATTAACCCGAAGGTCATTGCAATTCCTATGTGGGTGATCACTCCACCTGCTTGCTGGTTTATCACAATGGCTCCGGTACCACAAAATACAAGAGCAAATGTTCCAATAATCTCTGAAAGATATTTTCTGTAGTTCATATTAGCAGCAGCCGCTTCCGGGTTTACAACAAGCGTCTTTCTTAGCAAAGACGGTTATGCTAAAAATTCCTACGTTGGAGTTCTTAAAGGCCGTAGCTTCTTCTTCAGTTACGTAATCCTTCAGGATTTCATCAGGGATAGTAATTACCTTTTCTTTTTGGACAGTGATATTGATGAAACCCGTTTCCTTAATAAGGTTCAAATATTCATCCCTTTGTATTGCTCCGGCAACACAACCAGCGTACATTTCGGCAGCATTTTTTAGTTTGTCCGGCAGTTGACCCACCAATACGATATCTGAAATGCTGAAATGCCCGCCCGGTTTCAACACGCGAAGAATTTCTGCAAAGACATTGGCTTTAGTAGGAACAAGATTTAAAACACAGTTACTGACAACAACATCAGCGACTCCGGCTGTAAGAGGCATCTTCTCAATATCTCCCTGTCTGAACTCTACATTGTGAAAACCTCTTTTCTCCGCATTGGCTCTTGCTTTTGAGATCATGGCCTCTGTAAAATCAATGCCAATCACTGTTCCTTCAGGGCCACATTCATGTCGTGCTACAAAACAGTCATTTCCTGCCCCGCTCCCTAAATCAACAACAACATCACCGGTCTTAATCTTGGCGAACTGAGTGGGTAAACCACAACCCAAGCCCAAATCAGCATCAGGGTTATATCCTTCCAGTTTGTTGTAGTCGTCTGCCATGAGGTTATAAACATTGTCACCGCAGCAACTGCTCGTGGCTCCACAGCATGAGGAGGCATTCATATCCTTATCCTGCAAAGCAATTTCGCTGTATTTCTGCCTTACCATTTCCTTGATTTTATCTGTCGTTTCCATTTTGTTTTTTTAATTAAATTATTATCGTAATATGTCGATTATTTTAAGCAAATTTTTTAACAGCACTTTTCTCCAGCCTTCTTATAGGCATCAAAGAGTTCAGTCAGATAATGTTGAGCCTGTTTCCATTCTTTTTCATCAATACAATAACAAACTTTCGCACCTTCAATATCGCCCTGAATAAGCCCTGCTTCTTTAAGTTCCTTCAGATGTTGAGATACGGTACTCTGAGAAAGAGGCAGCTCTTCCACTATATCTCCACAGATACAGGCCTGTCGTTGTATCAAAAGTTTCAGGATGGCAACTCTGGCAGGATGAGATAGGGCTTTGGCATATTTGGCTATCTTGTTATCCTTCACTGTAAACTCTTCACTTTTTGATGCTCCCATGTTTCTCGATTAATAATATCGCAATAGTACGATAAATATAAATACAACCACTGCTTTTTTTGTTAAAATTTGAAGAGCTATTGATTGTGAGTCTGTTTTCAAAAGTGTTCCACCCCCAAACCGTTGGTACTGATCTGACGCGTCGGCCTGTGTGTTGGGGATCAGTACTTCTGCCCGCCGCGGCGGACGGACTTCAGCGCAAAGAACAGAGCCTGCTGAATCTATCTCATCAGCTGCAAAAAACCATTCAACGCATATTTCTTCCCATCCAGCCCGGTAGCATTAAGCACATAATAATAAACCCCATCTCCGCAAAGAACACCTGCTTTGGTTGTGCCATCCCAGCTCTCATCAGGGTTTTTAAGCTCCCAGAGTTTTACCCCCCAGCGGTCGTAAATGGAGCAATCCAGGGTTTGGATATGGCTCTGGGTTATTTTGAATACATCGTTTGCACCGTCGTTGTTGGGGGTGAAAATATTGGGTACTGTGAGGAAAGAAATGATCTCGGGTGGTTTTAGTGTGTCGCAGGTGCCGACGTAGACATCGTCAATATAGTAATATGACTCAGCTCCTCCTGAACCTGATTGATTGACAATCGAAGTTGATGTATTAGCATCTGTAGAAAAATTGCCAATTGTCAAGTAGGATTCGCCGCCACGAGCGATAACTGTACCTGAAATTAAAACCCAATTAATTGTGTCAGTAATAATGTTTCCAGCATAATTAACCTGTGCAGAGTATGGCAGTATATTTTGGTTGGCGCTGGCCACCGGGTAGGTAGACAGATAGGCAGAAAATCCATTTGCAGCTAATTGAACAATTTTACTTAGAGATACATAATATGAAATGCAGTATTCCTTTCCAAGAATTAAGGAGTCTAGTAATTTAACTTGAATATAATCTCTGGAATTAGGAAAGATCGCACTATAAGTAATAAGTCCAGCATATGCATTTCCCGTAAATGCCATGTGATAGCCTCCTGCATTGCTTGGAACAGAGCACCCTGAATTAATCGGGGCACACGAATTATAATAATCAGGTGTGCTCCAGGTAGGATTCGTCCAAGAAACTGCATCAATAATTTCGCCTAAACCATTAGGGCAGCTGACATAGTTTTCAAACGAGTTATTGGGGACTAGATTCTGAGCGTGTGTAACACAACCCAGGAAAATGAAAAAAGATATTCCAAGTGCCCTCACGCAGTAATTTTTCTCAAATTTATCGAATAATTACGGGTTCCCCTGATTTTCTAAATTCCCCATTGATTTCAAGTTTATAGCTATAAATACCATCCACTAACTGATCAGCATGAACAATCATGGAAGAGGCTCTCCCGTCAAGTTCATCAAATATCCCTTTTCGTTTGCCCTTTTTCATAACTAAAATCTCCTGATTCCATTGACTATTAGGAACAACTCTGCTGATTAGTCGTCCCTCTTTTATAAGCATTGTATTTGAAGAGGGTTATTAGAGGTGTCCTTAATAAATTGATCACGAACAGCGTTCCTCCCATAGCATCTCTTTTATGTCTGGATCTGCCGTGAAAATTAGTTTGAAGAATCATACAGCATGCCGGGACTTAGCAGATGGTAGGTTTGAGTGAGTGGATGGCGGGTTTGAGCCGGTATTCGGTTGGCTTATCCTGTTCAGTTTCTCTGTATGCGGGTAGAAAAACAGGCTTTCCTGGTTCGAAAATCCAGAATTTGGGTAGCGATTGTATCTGACTGTTGTTGAACAGTTGCAATACACTGTATTTCAGTTGCAGCACGTCAAATTGCAGCTGCAATGCACCGTATTTCAGTTTCAGTACAACCGGTTATCACTACAAGAGGCATTCTTCTGATAACCAAATGGTTGTCAAATACACCGAATGTTTTCTTGATCGGTTAGCCTAAGCTAAAAGGTACAGAGGAACAGTATACACACCTGAAAAACAACCAAATTCGGGTTATCCGAACCGTTTGCTCCCCCGAAAATGCCGGTTACCCACTTTCAGTGCCCGGCCAAACGTCAAAGATTCTCCATCTTCTTTCAAAACGCTGACAATCAATTGTTCTCCGCATTATTAAAACCGTTTGAACTCGAAAACAAATCATCGTTTCGGGGCCCTTCTGTTCTTTCCTTTATCTTTACAAACATCAGTTCAAATCAAACCGTGCGAACAAAGCCATGACCGAACCGGGTAAAGCTGTATTCGAATTTCCGTTAGTTGAGCAAGGACTGGTTTCGGTAATCGTTCCCTGTTACAACCAGGCCGGGTTTCTGAAGGAATGTCTGGAAAGTGTGTTGAATCAGACCTATACTGCGTGGGAATGCATCGTGATGGATGATGGTTCTGTGGATGTAAGCGCAGCCATCGCATCGCTGTTTTGTAAAGCCGATTCCAGGTTCAGCTATTATTATCAGCAAAATCAAGGGGCAGCCACGGCACGCAATGAAGCAATACGCCGGTCGAAAGGTCAGTTTATTCTTCCCCTCGATGGAGACGATAAAATCGGGCCCGATTATCTCCTGGAAGCTGTGGGAGTTCTGAAATCTGTTCCATCTGTCAAAATTGTGTATTGCAAAGCCATGTTGTTCGGAGCAACAAATGCAGCCTGGAAACTGCCGGCGTATTCCATGCAAAACATGTTGAAACAAAACGTGGTGTTCTGTACAGCCCTTTACCGGAGAGCAGATTATGCGCTAACAGGAGGGTATAACAGCAATATGAAACACGGGTTGGAGGACTGGGATTTCTGGCTCACGATGCTCGAACACGGAGGAGAGGTTAGGAGGCTTGCCGGGGTCCATTTTTTTTACAGGCTCCGGAAAAATTCGCGGAATGTATCGATGGATGAGACGAAATACCGGAGTATGTTGAAACAGATTTTTGAAAACCATAGGATACTCTTTGAAACGCAGGGTATAGACCCAACACGCGAATGGGAAAAAAAGATACGGGGCAATCTGCTCATCCGTATGAAACGAGTGTTGGCCAAGCCATACCGGATGGTGTTTAAGGAAAAAAAATAAGGCATCTCTTACCCACATGAACAGTCTTTGTCTTTTTAGCAGTTATTTTGAATCGGGTGAAATACCGTATTATATCCGTTTTTACCTCCTTGAATTAAAGAAGCATTGCACCAAGCTGGTTTTTATCACGAACGAGAAAGTTCTGCCTGATACTTCGCGTCTCTTTTTACAGGACCACGGGATTGATTGTTTGTTGGTTCTCAACGAGGGGTATGATTTTGGGATGTGGTCAAAAGGCCTTGACGAATACCCCCCAGGTACGTATGATACCCTGCTGTTGATCAATGATTCCTGTATCCTGCTCAGGAACCTGGATGCTGTTTTTGAACAAATCGGCAGACGGGAGTTTGATTATTGCGGGTTACTCGATTCGAAAGAACTGTCCTACCATATACAATCCTACTTCCTCGCATTTTCAGGCCCTGCCATCCCTGTTTTGCAGACCTATTTAAAAAGCCAGGGAATACAGTTGGGAATGAAGGAGGTGGTTTATCGGTATGAGGTTGGGTTGGCGAAATATCTGATCGGACAGGGATTACGGGTCGGGGCACTCTATCCCCGGTTTGATTCGGGAAAAGGGGATGTGAACGCGGCATACGTGGGGATTACAGAACTGATCGCTGCCGGTTTCCCACTCATTAAAAAGAAGTTGCTGTTTGACAGCTTCAGTTTGGCTGAACGAAAAAATCTGCTTCGTAAACACGTGAAAACCGGTTATCGTTACTATCTGAAATTCATTGCGCAGACGGTTCGTGTGCCTGATGCAGTTGATCTTTCTTTGCTGAAAGAAGACCAAAAACGGTATTCATCGCCAAAATCCAGAAAGTTTCTGGATAGTTTGTTTATATTCGCCTATGGGGTCTTGCGTGCGCTTGCCGGAAGGAAATAAGATGCAGGAATGGTATGTGTCGGGTCATCAAGAACGGTGATCTTGCCTGTCAATTTTGTTTTTATCTTGTATCACCCGCATAAATCGTGACACCCGGTTCAAATCCTTAATCCCGAATCACAACTTGGATCCACTCATCAGCATTTGTATTCCGGTATATAACGGTGGGGCCTATCTCAGCGCCTGTCTGGATACGGTACTGGCCCAAAGCTTTGCTGATTATGAAATCATTGTGGTGGATGACGGTTCGACCGATGATTCGGCAGCGCTGATAGAAACCTATCGTCAAAACCATCCGGCAATCAGATGTTACCAAAATGAAAAGAATTTGGGGCTTGTGGGCAACTGGAACCGGTGTCTGGAGCTGGCCAACGGGCAATGGATCAAATTTGTTTTCCAGGATGACCTTCTGGCCCCAGACTGTCTTCATAAGCTGATGCAGGCCGCAGCCGACAGCCAGGCCCTGGTGGTTTGCGAACGTGCATTTAAGATTGAAGAAAATGCCTCTTCAGAGTTAAAAAAATATTTTAAAAACGAAGTCCTCACCCTGGAGAAAATATATGATGGGCATGTCCCCGGTTTTATCCCGGCCAAGGATGTGTCTGTACTTGGCGCAAAGTATCTTTGTCTCAATTTCATCGGAGAACCCACCGCTGTTCTTTTTAAACGTACCCTTGCCGAAAGACTCGGGCCTTTTGATCCGAATCTGAAACAAATCTGCGACCTGGAATATTTTCTGCGGATTGCGACCCAGTATGGGTTAAAGTATGTACACGAGCCGCTTGTTTCGTTCCGTGTTCATGCGGGTTCTACAACATCGGCCAATCTGAGTGAAAAAAAATTCGGATCGCTCTTTTCCGACCCTGGGATCTTTTCATATAAACTGCTGCACGATCCGTTGTTTAAACGGTTCAGACACTCGATCTCGTGGCTCCAGCAGCTGAAAATCGGATATTATTTCAAGCTGAAAGTCTACGAAGCACACCTGTTCCTGGAGAAAAATCAGGATGCTCAGACCGTAAAACAAGCAGCATTATTGAAACAATATCCAGGTTTCGAAACCGGAAAGAAACCCGGAATAATGACAAACCTTATCTACTTCTTCGTTCTTCAAAAACGCAAGAAATAAGGCTTTTGCAGCTTTCTGATTGAATAATAGCGCATTCGTCAATCCCGTGCGATCCGCTTGTTTTGAATCAAGAATCAGCAGACAGAACAGACTGTTTATAAGTAGGACCTCTATTTGTGTGTATTTGTCTTTTAAATTTTTATTATTGCATTCACTACACACAGCAAGTTCGAATTAACAACAAAAACCTCATGAAGTCACACAAAACCATTTACACCAACATTATCCTGGCCTCTCTGGGTATCATCCTGGTTGTCCTTGCATCCTGTTCCGGGCCGCACCATGGTTCGGGCAATCACAAAAACCACATGTCAAACAGCATGGGCGGCTAGTTTGCCCTAAACACACACTTGCAAAGAAACCCCGCTTCGCAGACTTGGTCTGGATAAAGCGGGTTTTTTTTTGGGGAGAATCAGGTTTTCTGAGGAACAAGCAAATTCACTTGCTTTCCAGCAGTTTTTGAAGTGCAAACAGCTCATCGCGTAACCTGGCGGCTTCGGTAAAATCAAGATCTTTGGCAGCCGACTCCATGGCTTTTTTAGCACGCGAAACGGCTTTTTGTAATTCTTCGCGGCTCATGTATTTTACTACAGGGTCAGCCGCCAGGGTGATGCTGGTATCTTCAATATAGGGTCTTGGCGCTGCCCTGCCGGGGCTTACCTCAGAGCTTCGCATGATCGATTCCTTGCTCTTGAAAATCGATACAGGAGAGATATTGTGTTTGAAGTTATATTCTATCTGTTTGTGTCTGCGTCTCAATGTTTCGTCAATGGTGCGTTGCATGGAGTCGGTCATCCGGTCGGCATACATGATTACATGTCCGTTCACATTTCTTGCGGCCCTGCCCACCGTTTGGACCATGGCCCGTGTCGAACGCAGGAAACCTTCTTTATCCGCATCCAGGATGGCAACCAGCGATACTTCAGGCAGGTCAAGTCCTTCGCGTAACAAATTGATGCCGATCAGCACATCAAACAGGCCCAGCCTCAGATCGCGCAGGATTTCTACCCGTTCCAGGGTTTCCACATCGCTGTGTATATACCGGCATCGGACTCCCAGATTCATAAAGTATTTCTGGAGCTCTTCCGACATCCGTTTAGTGAGGGTGGTGACCAATACACGTTCTTCTCGTTCCACTGTTTTGTGGATCTCATCCAGCAGGTCGTCTACCTGGTTCAGGCTGGGTCTTACTTCAATCACCGGGTCAAGCAGCCCTGTCGGGCGTATTACCTGCTCCACCACCACCCCTTCAGACTCCTTGAGTTCATAATCGGCCGGGGTTGCGCTTACATAGATCACCTGGTTGATCATGCTTGTAAATTCCTCGAATTTCAGCGGACG
Organism: Bacteroidota bacterium; assembly: GCA_013289095.1. GTDB lineage: Bacteria > Bacteroidota > Bacteroidia > Palsa-965 > Palsa-965 > Palsa-965. The sequence continues at coordinate 16,583 of JABDAO010000035.1, forward strand.
GTTATCCATCGCCGCAGGCAGACGGAAGCCATACTCCACCAGATTTATCTTGCGGGAACGGTCGCCCCCATACATGGCATGGACCTGTGGAATGGTGACATGGCTTTCATCTACAACGAGCAAAAAATCATCCGGAAAGTAGTCGAGCAGACAATAGGGTCGTGTGCCGGGCGCACGCCGGTCGAAATACCGGGAATAATTTTCAATGCCTGAGCAGTAGCCAAGTTCCCGCATCATCTCCATATCGTAGGTCACCCGGTCTTCCAGTCTTTTTGCTTCGAGGGGTTTTCCGTTTTCCTTGAAATATTCAGTCTGGGCCATCATATCGTCCTGGATGAGATTGATGGCTTGTTTCATAGAATCCTGTGAAGTCACGAAGATATTCGCGGGATAAATATTCAAACTGCCAAAGACTTCAATTTTTTTTCCGGTATGCGCTTCGATGCTTTCGATATTCTCAATTTCATCGCCCCAGAAATAGACCCGTACCGCATAATCGGCATAGGCCAGATAGATATCTACGGTATCGCCTTTCACCCTAAAGTTGCCCCGGTGAAAATCAGCTTCGGTACGGGAGTAAAGGCTGCTTACCAGAGAAAACAGGAATTTATTCCGGCTGATGACCTGTCCTTTGTGGATATGGATGACATTGCTTGCAAAATCATCCGGGTTTCCCATACCATAAATACACGACACCGAGGATACCACAATAATATCGCGACGCCCGGAAAGCAGGGATGAGGAAGTGCTCAGACGTAGTTTTTCGATTTCTTCGTTGATCGAAAGATCTTTTTCGATATAAGTACCGGATGATACAATATAGGCTTCGGGCTGGTAATAATCATAATAAGAGACAAAATATTCAACGGCGTTTTTTGGAAAAAACTGCCTGAATTCACCATAAAGCTGCGCGGCAAGGGTTTTATTGTGGCTCAGGATCAGGGTGGGTTTTTGCAAATCCTTGATCACATTGGCAATGGTAAACGTCTTGCCAGAACCGGTAACCCCAAGCAGCGTCTGCGATTTGGCGCCATTTACAAGTCCCTCGCTCAGTTGGCGGATTGCTTCGGGCTGATCGCCGGTAGGGCTAAATTCGGATGTAAGCTCAAACTCCATGGCAAGGGGTACTAACAGTAAGTGGATTATGGGTGGGTTTCCCCTGAAATTGTGGAAGTAAAGTTACTTAAACCCTGAAAATACGCCACCAAGAGCAGGTGGCTTTTTTATTCCTACAAGTCCGTTGATTTGCATGTTGATTATGTATTCCAGATTTCCCATGCCTTTTCGGCCTGTTGCTGGAGCATACTTAACCCATTGAGTGTAATGGCGCCCCGTACCCTGGCTTCTTTCAAAAAAAGCGTTTCAGCGGGGTTATAGATCAGATCGCAGAGAAAATGACGCGGGGTAAGGAAAGCGTAGGGAATAGGGGGAGCTGCATCGGTGTATGGGTACGTCCCCACCGGGGTCGTATTTACGATGAGCGGAAAATGCCGGATTACATATTCGTTTACCTCTTCATAAGTAAACAGGTTTGATTTTTGACCTGTAACCATGCTTATGTTTTTGTGCCGTGTAACGAAATGGCACTCTACCCCGATTTCTTTCAATACAAAGGCTACAGCCTTGGATGCCCCTCCGGTACCCAGGATGAGGGCCCGTTCGTGGTGTGATTCCAGAAAGGGTTTGATGCTCTGTCTGAATCCATATACGTCTGTATTGTACCCTGTCAGCTGTTTGTTGGGACCGACATGGATGGTATTTACCGCCCCGATGGTACTTGCTATTTCATCCAGATTGTGGAGGAAAGGCAGTATCGCTTCTTTGTAAGGAATGGTGACGTTTAATCCGCACAGGTGTTGGATATCATCGATCAGCCCAGGCAACAGCCCGATTGTTTCGAGCGAAAACAAATCATAGCGTGCATCCAGTATGTTTTCACGCGTAAATTTTGCTGAAAAATAATTCTTTGAGAACGAGTGGGTGAGTGGGTTACCAATAAGGCCGTATCTGCGCAAGGAGGATGTGGATTTAAATTAAATGGACGAACGCTCAGGGTTTTAAAAACCGAAATTCAGTCCGCCTGTTTTGTGCATGCTCTTCCTCATAGCAGTCAACCCCGTTTTTGCAGCGGTTCAGCAAGTGGGTTTCACCATATCCCTTACCAACCACCCGGTTGGCCGGAACCCCTTTTGCAACCAGATAATCAACGGCAGTCTGGGCCCTTTTCTCGCTTAGTTTCATGTTCGAGAGGTCATCCCCGTTCGAATCGGTATGCGACCCTACCTCCAGTTTCAGGTTTGGGTTATCCTTCATGATCTGTGCAATCTGATCGAATTTGAGCGAAGCCACAGCCGAAATTTCCCATTGGCCTACATCGTAGTATATATATTGTACAATATTTATTTCCTTTTCGGATGACTTCGAAAAGCTTTGCACTTTGAGCTGGGCATCATCATCATCTGCTATCGGGGTAAGTTTGCTGAGTTCGGTTGGCAATACCTCATAATTGAAGCTCTTGCCGCTTTTTGAAATATTCAGTTTCTGGACGATGGTGCCATTTTCCTTTGTCAGGTACACCTGAGCATTGTCTGGTATATCCTTTGATTTCTGGAGTTCAACATTGTATTTTTTATCGGGACTTAGTTGTTTGAATACGCAGATCCCCTTGGTATCTGTTTTTGTAGAGTCGAGGATGGTGCCCGCCGTATCCTTGAGCATGACGCGACCGTGTGCAACGCCTTCGGGCTCGGTTTTGTTTTTCTTTGTCATCATGAACCTGGCCACGTAATCAACTTTCGGGGCTTTCTTTTCTTTTTTCAGAACCATGCTTTGGGTGCGGGGATTGAACATGACGGCAATCACTTCCGGGCTTTGGTCTCCATCCTTGGTTCCGGGAGGCGTTTTCTTCATGCGGACGAACAATTTTCCTTTTTCGTAATCGGCCTCGCTGTTCACCTCGCTGTAATCAAACTGGCTGGCCGTGAAATTATAGACCACCGTACGGTAACCGGGATGTCTGACAGAGATATCGTACTCAAAATTCCCGAGGGGAAGTTTGATGATGGTTGTATTGTCTTTTTTTACCAATACAGGCTTAAATGCTTTTCCCTTCCCCGATCTCATTACCTCTATGGCGGCATCTGTAATTTCACCATCCTGACCTTTGTCGGCATCCACTACCGTTATGGTGATGGTCAGAACACGATCCTTGGCAAGCAAACGGACAGGGTGTGCAAGAATAAGCAGCAGGAAAGAGAAAAAGAAGCTTTTCTTCATGGATCTGACACAAAAAATGGGACAAAAGCAAAGATAAAAAAAATAGGGAAGGTGGGAAATGGGTTTTTAACTCTGCGAAAGAACGCAGTGCGCTGCAATCTGTGTACGAAGCTAAACTCCGAATCACGAAGGCTGAACAGATTCAGGCAGCAAAAACAGACTCCGGCAAAGAAGGCGGAAAGAGCATGATCAGGATTGCTTTTTGGGAACAAGCAACCCAATGAGCATGGGCAATACAGAAACAACGATAATGCCTATCGCAACCTGCTCTATATGGGTTTGGATCCAGGAATAATTTCCCAGACAATACCCTGTCAGCGTCAGGCTAGAGATCCAGACTACACCACCCAGCAGATCGAAGAGGAGGAAGGTACGGTATTTCATTTCTGCAATCCCTGCCACGAAAGGTGCAAAGGTCCTGACTATAGGAACGAAGCGGGCCATTATGATCGCCTTTGGCCCGTATTTTTCGTAAAATCCATGTGTTCGGTCAAGGTATTCCTGTTTTACAAGATTCTTCCCTTTTATTTTGAGATGTAGTACCCGCAGCCCGATAGTTTTCCCGATGAGATAGTTCAAATTGTCTCCCAGCACTGCTGCGCAAAACAGGAGCAAGATCAATGCCGAAATGTTGAGATAACCGAGTTTGGCAAAAAGCCCAGCGGTGAAAAGCAATGAATCGCCAGGTAAAAAGGGCATCACCACGAGGCCGGTCTCAATAAAGATCACTAGAAACAGGATGAGGTAGATCGTTGCATGGAAATTCAGGAAAATCCATTTGAAGTCAAGATGCGGAAAAAGGTGGTTAAAAAGTTCTATCACAGGGAGGCAAGGTTAGCGAAAAGGAGTTTGTGGGCTGAAACAGGGGAATGATCAATATTTCGTGAGCGAGGAGTCGACCTGGTCGGCATAGGCCAATATACCGCCTTGAAGATTATACAGATTTGTAAATTGAAACTGGCTCTCCAGGGCCTGGATCACGGCAGCCGATCGTTTTCCGCTGCGGCAATGGATCACCACTTTTTTGTCGCGTTTGATCTTCTCCTGCTGGGTCAGTACATCGGCCATCGGAATATGTTCCCCGCCCAGGGTGGCAATCTCAATTTCATAATCTTCGCGTACGTCAATCAACTGAAAATCTTCTTTTGAATCAAACATTTTTTTTAATTCCTTGGCATCGACTTCTTTCATAGGTTCTGAGATTTAGGACTGTTATCAGTCTGGTTCTGGTGTTTGGGCGCAGAAAACAAGCTGTTCGGGCTCCTGTATTTTAACAACGGATGATTCAGGGTCTAAAATACAAAAAAAACAGGACGTCTATTTGAATTCAGGAATAAGAGCCAGGGCGTACGATAAAAAACGGGGCGCAGTTGAGCTTCAGATTTCAGACACCAGCCAGGTGGATCGCCACATGCTGTTTATTCCAGCCTATCGGTTTAAACCGTTTTGGGGAGCGACTGGGGCAGATGCGCAAAGAACGTATCGCCACGGAGGCCCAGGCGGAGCGTTTCCAGCGGAATGACATCATCGTGCGAAATATTGCCCAGGTTGGCATTCGGACCCAGAAGTTTTAGAAACCAAACTTGTTGTGGCTTTTGAGGGGCTTCCCACAAGATGTTCTCCTGTTTCACCTTGGCCAGGATTTTATTGACCAGCAGCGTATGTGCCTGGCCGTTTGAGCGGTATATACCTACCGTTCCGCTTTCACGGGCTTCGGCAATGACCTTCCAGGATCCTGCTTCAAGTTCCTTGTTCATCATCGATACCCATTTAGCCGGATGGATGATGATGCCTTCTTCCTTTGAACCCACTTCGGAAAGAACCGTAACCCGTTTGGAGAGGATGTTTATATATTCACATTTCTTCTCATGATTCATGACGATGGACCCGTCGCTCACTTCGGCACAATCTAATTTTAGCTTATCGATCAGGGAGCAGTACTCGTCAAACATATCGCGGATGATAAACGCTTCGAAGAGGGTTCCTCCGAGATATACCTTGAAACCGGCTTCTTTATAAAGGCGGATCTTTTCGTCGAGGTTTTTGGTAATGATTGCTGTGCCAAAACCAAGTTTGACGACATCCACAAATTCGGACGAAGAATCGATGAAGTTTTCGGCCTGACGGAGGCTGAGCCCCTTGTCCATGACCATGGTGACGCCGTTTTTACGCGGCCTCTCTGGACGAAGAGGCAAATGCGGCAAGTTAAAGTTCATAAGCTTATTTACGATAGGATTCAATGAGATCGACAATAGATGTGTTTTCTTTGAGCTGCGGAAGGTAGTCAAAAAGCTCGTTGTGTTTTTCATAATCAAGCACCAGGGCATTCTGAAGGAAGGCCATGGCTTCCTGTTTGTTCCCGAGTTCGAGGAGATAGGCCGACATGCGGTAATTCAGTTCTGCATTTTCGGGGTTGAATTTGATGCCCAGGGTGAGTATTTCGAGCGCTTCCTCTTTCCGTTCCATCTCCAGGAGCAGACTGGAACAATCCAGCCAGATCTCAATCTCCTCGGGGGCCAGTTCTATCACCTTGCGGTACGACTGTTCGGCTTCTTCCAAAAAGCCCATTCTGTGCAGGATGTCCCCATAGATAAAATGATATTCAGCATTCGAAGGATCGAGCGAAAGCGCTTTTTTGACGTAATGAATGCCTTCCACCAGCCGGTTTTGTGCCTCCAGCACCACACCCAGACCCATCCATGCATCGGCAAGCGCCGGGTCGAGTTTGATGGCTTTGTTATAGAACGAAAAAGCGGTTTCGAATTCTTCTTTTTTCTCGTAGCATTCTCCTATGTAATAATAGGTTGTGGCATCGGGTTCTTCGTGTTTAAATGTTTCCTTGTAGGTATCGATGGCCTCATCGAGTTTTTCGAGATTGGCAAACGAATTGGCCTTATTGAAATAAGCGGAAGCAAAATCTTCTTTGATGGCGATGCAATAATCATAGGCATCAATGGCTTTTTCGAACAAGCCGATACGGTTATACGCCACGCCAAGATTGAACCAGGCCGGATAGGAGTAGGGAGAGCGATCGATAAACGCGTTGAAGAAACGGATGCTTTCGGTATGTTCCTCGTTCAGTTCGTAGCAGAAAGCCAGCTCATAGATGGCGGCCTCATTTTCGGGGTTATCGCTGAGCGCTTTTTTCAGGAAGAAGATTGCATCGGAATAATTAAGGATATTCTCGTATTCATACGCAATATTCAGGTACACCTCGTCGCGTTCTTCGCTCAGATCCAGGGCTTTTTTGAAGTTCCGGATCGCTTTTTCGGAGAGTCCCATCTGGCTGTACACCCCGCCCCTGGTCAGGAATAGCTCGGGGTTAGAAGGTTCTAGTTTTTCGGCGGCCTGGAGTTGTTCGAGGGCAGCCTGTGTTTCGTTGAGGGCAGAAAGCAACTGGGCCTTTCGGATCGGGAAGACGGCCGAAAAGGGGTGTTGGCGCAGGGCAAAATCGGCTACCTGGCTGGCCCTGACAAGTTGGTTTTGTTCAATGTAAAAATCGATGACGGATTCAAATTCTTCGGAGTCAAAAAAGTATTCTGCATGTTTCCTCACCATCTCCTCGAATCGCGCCACCAGTAGGTTCTGTTCAAATTTTTCCTGGCTCATACCTTCTCCCTGTTTAGGTTCATAGCTGCCTTCTAACGTTCTGCCCTTCCCCGGGTTTGCTCCGGAACCTTGAAAAAATGGTTTTCGGAGGTATGTCTTGCTCAATACATTCCCTTTTGAACAGGGGAAACGTATTTTGGGTTTAATTTACCTTTTGTACCGGGGCTCTCTAACTCAGACCGCACGGTAGATCAGGGAGTCTGTTTTTGATCACAAACAATGATCGGGTATAATTTTATTCATTCGCATAGAAATCAGCTGAATGTGTGTCTAGTATGCGCTTAAAATCAGAGTCGTCTGTTTACAAAAGTAAGCATTAAATCGCTCTTCTTTTCTATAAAAGGCCTGGAATCGTCGCAAAATATTAACTTTGATTTAATAGATCTGTGGATAAGTCTCCCGCATGTTTTTCCCAGCCATTGGTTCAAAAAGGTATATTTGCTGGCTTGAAAACTAAACACATCCTGTGACCCTCATCAAATCTATTTCTGGTATACGCGGAACAATCGGCGGGAAGCCAGGCGAAGGACTGAGTCCAGTCGACGTAGTAAAATTTACGGCAGCCTATGGCACCTGGATCATGAACAACAACCGGGATGCAAAACGCATCAAGATTGTGGTTGGACGTGACGCCCGGATTTCGGGCGAAATGGTAAGCCAGCTGGTACTCGGTACCCTTACCGGTTTGGGTATAGACGTTGTTCAGATCGGTCTGTCAACAACCCCTACCGTTGAAATAGCGGTGCCCCTCGAAAATGCCCATGGGGGTATTATCATCACCGCCAGCCACAACCCCAAACAATGGAATGCACTTAAACTCCTGAACGAGAAAGGTGAATTCATCTCCGAACTTGATGGAGAATATGTATTGCGTTTTGCCGAAGAGGAGAGTTATAAATTTGCCGAAGTCAACAAGCTTGGCAAGGTGACCGAGAATAACGACTATTTTAAGGTACATATCGACCAGATACTGGCCTTGCCACTGGTGGATGTAGAAGCCATTAAGGCACGCAAATTCAAAGTGGTGGTAGATGCCGTCAATTCTACCGGCGGCCTCGTTGTGCCCATGCTGCTTGCTGCCCTTGGCGTTGAAAATATCACCAAGATAAATTGCGAGCCAAACGGTGAATTTCAACACAATCCCGAGCCATTGCCCGAAAACCTGCGCGATCTGAGCAAGGCTGTTATTAAAACCAATTCCGATCTCGGCCTGGCTGTTGACCCCGATGTTGACCGTCTGGCCCTGGTTTGTGAAGACGGTGAGATGTTCGGAGAAGAATACACCCTGGTAGCGGTTGCCGATTATATCCTGAAAAATTCAAAAAAAGGCGCTACTGTTTCTAACCTGTCTTCTACCCAGGCCCTGCGTGATGTCACCGAAAAGGCAGGTGGATCTTACCAGGCTTCGGCTGTTGGCGAAGTGAATGTGGTTAATATGATGAAGGAAACCAAGGCCATTATCGGGGGAGAAGGAAACGGAGGGGTTATCTATCCCGAACTTCATTATGGCCGGGATGCACTGGTGGGCATCGCCTTGTTTCTTACCCATCTTGCAAAATTCAAGAAGACCATCTCCATGCTGCGGTCGACTTACCCTGATTATCACACATCGAAGAATAAAATCGAGCTTACTCCCGACATCAGTGTTGATAAAATACTGGAAGGGATCCAGAAAAAATACAAAAAACAGCCCATCAATACGGTTGATGGGGTGAAAATCGAGTTCGATAAGGAGTGGGTACACCTGCGCCGGTCGAATACAGAACCCATCATCCGGATCTATTCCGAAAGCGAATCATCGACCACAGCCGATAACCTGGCCAAGAAAATCATGCTTGATATCCGGGAACTGATCAAGATGCAACAGATTGAAGCGTAATAAGAATTGGGATTTGACTTGGATTTTAAATTTAATGCCAGATTTTTTTACATCCAGTCAAAGAATTAATTTTCCCCTGTTTAAATCCCAAATCCCAGTGCCCTAATCCTAACTAGTTTCGTCATGAAAGTATACCTCGATAACGCCGCAACGACCCCGCTCGACCCCGAAGTGTTGGATGCCATGCTTCCTTTCATGCAAAACCATTACGGGAATCCTTCGTCTATCCATGCTTTTGGTCGTCAGACCCGTGCTGCTATCGAATCAGCCCGCAAATCTGTTGCAAAAATGCTTCATTGCTCCCCGGCCGAGCTTTTTTTTACTTCGGGCGGCACCGAAGCTGATAATCAGGCCATCAACGGCAGTATCTACGACCTGGGTCTGAAGCATGCCATCACCAGCCGTATTGAACACCATGCAGTGCTTCATACCCTCGAGGCCCTGGAACATGCAGGCGCTATCAAACTGAGCTTTGTAAACCTCACCCCGGCCGGACATATTGATCTTGCGCATCTTGAAGAACTGCTGAAAACAAATGAGCGCACCTTCATCTCCCTTATGCATGCCAATAACGAGATCGGTAACCTGATCCCGCTCAAAAAAGTGTCTGAACTGGCCCAGAAATACAATGCTGTTTTCCATTCGGATACGGTCCAGACCATGGGCCACTACGAAATAAACCTGCAGGACCTTAAAATTCATTTCCTGACCTGTGCCGCCCATAAATTTCATGGGCCCAAGGGCATCGGGTTTTTGTATATAAATTCTGAGGTCAAGGTTAACCCATTTATCTATGGAGGGGCCCAGGAGCGTAATATGCGCGGGGGGACCGAGAACGTTTATGGAATTATCGGTTTGGCCAAAGCCCTGGAAATTGCCCACCGCGATATGAAGTCGCATCATGACCATATCCAGGCATTGAAGGATTACATGATAGCTCAATTGAAAACAACAATCGAAGGCGTACGTTTTAACGGGGCCTGTAATGACAATTGCCTGTATACCGTTCTAAACGTACAGTTCCCCCTTACCGAAAATGCCGAAATGCTCCTCTTCAACCTCGATATCAATGGTATAGCTGCATCCGGAGGGAGCGCCTGCTCCTCAGGAAGCAACCAGGGCTCTCATGTACTGCGTGGTATTGGCTCAGATATGGAAAGACCTTCCATCCGGTTTTCGTTTAGCAAATACAACACGAAGGAAGAAATCGACTTTGTGGTGGAAAAACTGAAGACTTTTTTTCCGGTAAAAGTGGTTTAATCCAACTTCAACGGCTTGACCTTCTCTCTTCTGGTTCCTTCTTCCCTTCTGAAGGTTCAGGATACGTTTTCACTGATTCCCGCCGACTTACACCAGATTGCTTCTCAAATAATTAAAGGTCACTCAAAAAGTCAGAACACGATAGGCTTCCTTGCGTGTATGTATCAACCTATTAAAAGGTACGTTACCTGCATCAATTAGTAACCCCGCGTTTTAGCGCGGGGTATGTCAT
>JABDAO010000036.1 GCA_013289095.1 Bacteroidota bacterium
CGTTATACACACAGAACCCGTTTCCAAGCGATGTTCCCGAACCATACACCGCGTTGGCCGTATAGGCTACGCCGCAAACCGGGCTGGAAGGTATTGCTCCTCCAGCCATGGCAACAACCAGCACATCATTTCCATTGCCCCGTGTCCAGCCAAGGGTCATGCTTGTTTGAGTGATGGCAGCCGCTGTGAACACCGTTGCCTGCAAGGTAGGCGCTGTACAAGTAGTTTTTGCGCTGGTAGCATTCGAATTGGGGCTGGTTCCGCATGCATTTGTCGCCCTGACCTGATAATAATAAATCACTTCGGGCGATAATCCGGTAACACTCCGGGTAAGTACATTGCCAACGTTCAGGTTATTGTAACCTGTAACAAATAGTGTAAACGCGGCATCGGTACAAACATCAAGATAGTATGCAGTTGCACCAGCCGATGCCGCCCAGTTGGCAGTGAATGAAGTGGGTGCAATTGCTGCCGCTGTAGTTATCGGGGCTGGGGGAGCCACGGTACAATTGGTAGCAGCAGTACCGGTTAAATCGGAGCTGATCAGATAACATTTTCCAAGACCGTTAAATTCAAAAACAGCAAAATCATAGGGCGTTGCCGGGGTCAAACCGGTGATGTTTACAGAAGTTCCTACGCCCTTGTACACACAATACCCTGTACCTGCTACCGATCCCGATCCGTAAGCCGCATTGGCCACGTATGATGTTCCGCTGACAGGGGTTCCGGGAGCTGCCGCAGCTTTACAGACAACCAGCACACTGTCTCCGCTGCCCCGGGTCCATCCGATGGTGAGACTGGTCGTGGTAATTAAGCTGGATGTAAACACAGATGCCTGGGTGATTGGCGGTGTGCATGAAGTCGTAACCCCGGTAGTGGTGGAACTGGCACTTGTTCCACAAGGATTGTTTGACCTTACCCGGTAATAATAAAGCACTTCTGGCGACAAGCCGGAGATGGTGTGGCTGAGTACATTTCCTACACCCAGGTTGTTATAACCGGTCACAAAGGCGGTAAAGGCAGCATCGGTGCATACGTCAATAAAATAACCTGTTGTACTGGCTGAAGCCGTCCAGTTGGCTATGAAGGAAGCAGCTCCTATACTTGTTGCTGCCGCGGTGACTGGAGCAGGAGGCGCCACCGAACAATCGGTGCTTGTATTTCCGGTTAAGGCAGAAAGCAGATAACATTTGCCGGCAGCAGCATATTCATAGATGGCGTAGTAATACACGGTTTGTGCCGTTAATGCGGTGAGCGTAACCGAAGTGCCCGTGCCTTTGTATACACAATAGCCCGTGCCGACAACAGTACCCGATCCATAAACTGCGCTTGCTGTGTAGGAAGTACCGCATATCGGGTTTCCGGGAGCCGATCCGGCTTTACAAATTACGAGAACACTATCGCCATTACCCCTCGTCCAAGACACGGTCATGCTGGTGGGAACGATGGCACTGGATGCAAAAACGGAAGCCTGTGCAGTAGGAGGCAAACAGGTTGTTGAAGCGCTCGAATAGGTGGTGGTGGCCGTACTTGCGCTGGTTCCACAAGCATTATAGGCCCTGACACGGTAGTAGTAAATTACTTCGGGAGCTAATCCGGTGAGGGCAAGCGAAGTCACATTTCCTACATTCAGGTTATTATATCCGGCAACAAAGGTCGTGAAGGTTGAATTGGTACAAACATCCAGGAAATAACCGGTGGCTCCGAGGGATGAAACCCAATTCACGGTGAAGGAAGTAGCGCCGATATAGGTGGAAGATCCGATTGTTGAAATGGGGGGCGCCACCGTACAACTCGTAACCGCATCACCCGACAAGGGTGTAGCAGAGTAGCAGATACCAGTATGGTCATATTCGTACACATAAAAATAATAACTGGTAGCAGCAGTTAACCCGGTAAGTGTAACAGCAGTGCCGGTACCCTTGTATACACAAAAACCCGTGCCTGTTGATGTTCCCGAACCGTAAATGGAGTTGGCCGTGTACGATGACCCGCTAACCGGGGCAGAAGGAATACTGCCGGCATAAGCCACCACCAATACACTATCACCATTGCCTCTGGTCCACCCAACGGTCAGGGTGGTTGCAGTAATAACACTTGCCGTGAAATTGGTAGGAGCATTTGTGGGAGGGGCACACAACGTGGCAGGCGATTCTGTTGCCGAATTCGGACTGATACCACAGCTGTTAGCGGCCCTGACACGGTAATAATAAAGGTGACTTGAAGCCAGACCGGTGACGTAATATAAGTCTACGTTTCCGACCCAAAGATTATTGAATCCAGCAACAAACGAAGTAAAAGCAGCATCGTTGCAAACATCCAGATAATAGGATGTCGCCCCGGACACAGAGTTCCAATAGGCATCGAAGGCATTAGAATAAAGTGCCAGTGCGGAATTCGCAACAGGTGCAGGAGGAACAACCAGACAACCGGTGGTGGCATTTCCTTTTAGGGGTACCGGGACATAACACGTACCGGAAGCAGCATATTCGTAGATCGAAAAGTAGTATCCTGTAACTGCGGTCAATCCTGTGAGGTTGACAGAACCTGCTGTTCCCTTGTAGATACAAAAACCTCCGCCCAAAGCAGAGCCCAAACCATAGGTTGCATTTGCACTATAGTTTGTGCCACTCACCGGATTTGTAGCAGGTGCACTTCCGGCCTTACAAATAACCAAGACACTATCGCCACTTCCCCGCGTCCAGCCAATAGTCATGCTAGTGGGGGTAACTGAGCTTGAGGTAAACACCGTCGAAGGCAACGCCGGGGATGTGCAGCTCTGACAAGACGTTATTGTCACCTCATCGACGCCAACCGGATAAAACCCATAATCCGATGTTCCCTGAAATTTCAACATCGTACCATTGATTAATGCAGAGGGAGGGACGGATACACTTTTCAACACCCAGGAATTAGAGGGGCTTTGACTAAACGGAGAACCCGGTACATCAACCCAGGTGGTTCCATTCCAAAACTGAACATTTAACGTTGCAGAAGTATTCGAATAATTGGTGTAATAAAAATTTACAGAAGCACCTGATAGCCCGGATAAATTGATTGAAGGTGATTGCATAGAACCCCAGGTTCCTGCCAAAGACCAATAATCATCAAAAATGGCAGCGTAAGCGGTTCCGTTTGCTCCACATGTCGGAGGAGGATATGTCCCGCCACATGCATTTTCAGAGCCCGACCACCCGCCGTAATAATCACTTCTGTGCCATAAATCGTTCGGGTCAGCTGAGCTTGTATTTGCAGTCCATGTTTGCCCACCAGCAGGCACATTGGGTGTAGCTCCGTCAGTAAGAATGGTTGCACTTCCGTTTACAGTGGTTCCGATAACATAGGCCGTTGGGGTCCATGCACTGCCCTCAAAATTTTGTGAGAAAATTACCTGACCCTGGCATACGGCTGTAGTGGCAAGACCCGTCAATGGATACAGGTTGTAACACAAGGAAGGGGTTGAATATTCACAAATTTCAAAATAATACGTTGTGCCTGCCATTAAGCCTGTAACATCCACCGACGTACCGGAGCCATTGTAAACACAATATCCTCCACCAAGCGGTGTTCCGGAACCATAACTAGCATTGGGTGTGTAAGCCGTGCCGCAGATTGGACCGAAAGGCGCAGCACCGGCTCTTACAATCACGATTACATTGTTACCAGTGCCACGCACCCAGCTGAGTTTCATCGAACTTATTTCAATGGAAGATGCAACCAAACCGGTTGCCTGATAGGAAGGCGGGACACAGCTTGTTGCAAGATTGACCCTGGCTGAGTTTGCCGAAACCCCACATGAATTACCAGCCCTGACGCGGTAGTAATAATTTACCTGAGGAGTCAACCCGGTTACGCTGTAGGTTAAAATATTGCCCACATTGCGGTTGTTAAAACCGGATACAAACTGGGTAAAACTGGTGTCTGTACAGACGTCAAGGTAATAGGTTGTTGCACCGGCTGCGGCGGCCCAGTCAGCATTAAACGTGTTTGGATCGATGTAGGTTGGAGCTGATGATACGGGCAAACCAGGTATGGTTGTACACGAAGACGACACGGTAGCTGTGAGTGGCAGGGCTGAATAGCAAGGCCCCGAAGCAAAGTATTCAACGATGCTGAAGTGGTACAGGGTATTTAGGGTAAGCCCGGTAAGGTTTAATGTGGTCCCTGTTCCTTTATACACACAATACCCGCCTCCCAGTGCGGAGCCTGTGCCATAAACGGCATTTGCGATGTAGTTGGTTCCGCTAACAGGGCCAGTAGGAGCAGCTCCTGACCGACATATCACCAGGACACTGTCGCCGCTTCCTCTTGTCCAACCCAGAGTCATACTCGTGGTTGTCACCAGGCTTGAAGTGAACACCGTTGCCTGAGTTGCAGGAGGAGTACAGGGGGTTGAAACGGTGATCACCCCCGAATTCGAACTTGTGCCACAGGCATTGATGACACGAACCCTGTAATAATAAGACGTGCCAGAGGATAATCCGGAAACACTGTAGGTGTTGACAATACCGACATTCAGACTGTTGAAACCGGTAACGAATGTACTGAAAGCAGGGGTTGTACTCACATCCAAGAGGTAGGAAGTGGCTGCTGGCGTTGCTGACCAATTGGCAGAAAAAGAATTTGTGGAAAGGAGGGTTCCCCCAATCGCCGTTGGACCAACTGCAACTGTAAGGCAAGCTGTTGCTGCCATTCCTGATAAATCGGAGCTGAGGTAGCATTCTCCGGTAGATTTATACTCAAGTACGGTATAGTAGTAATTGGTTGCTGCCGTCAATCCGGTGATGCTCACCGATGTTCCGGTTCCCTTGTATATACAGCTCCCTCCCCCAACCGATGAACCGTTACCAAATACAGTATTGGGTGTATACGAAAACCCATTGGTTGGCGAAGAGGGGCTATTTGCTGCCCGGCAAATAACGAGCACACTGTCACCATTTCCCCGGGTCCAGCTTACTGTCATTGTAGTGGTTGTAATTGCACTTGCCAGAAATGTAGTTGGAGGACTGCTGGGCGGCAGACACGGAAGCGAAACGGTAACGGCTCCTGAATTTGCGCTGGTGCCACAGGCATTCGCAGCCCTAACCTGGTAATAGTAGGTGCCGAGTCCATTTAACCCGGAAACATTAAAACTGGTCACATTTCCGACACTGAGGTTATTATACCCTGCAACAAAAGCTGTGAAGGCAGCATCAGTGCAGACATCGAGAAAATAGCCGGTAGCCTCAGCCGTTGCAGACCAATTGGTGTTGAATGAGCTACCGTTTACCAGTGTTGCCGGCATCGAATTTGGAACCGCAGGGGCAACCAAACAGGTTGTATTGGCTTGCCCGGTTAATTGAACAACGTTATAACAGATACCTGACGCAGTAAATTCATAAATACCAAAGTAATAGGTCGAGCCTGCCGTCAATCCCGAGATCGTTACAGAAGAGCCAATGCCGGCATACACAGAAAATCCACCGCCGACTGCTGCTCCAGAACCATACGTGGTGTTGGCGGTATAGCTTGTACCGCTCACCGGTTGACCGGGCGCATTTCCTGCCTCACAGATTACCAACACACTGTCTCCATTTCCGCGGGTCCAGCCAATCGTCATGCCCGTGGCAGTAATCGCACTTGAAGTAAACGTGCCAGCCTGGGTAGCAGGAGGTGTGCAATAGGAACAGATTTGAGCCTGAGAGCTGCTGTTTCTGGGGTTTGGAAAAGCAGCAGTGAAGTCTGTCGAGTTATTGCCAACATCCACACACCCGTTACTTACACGCGAATCTGAAAGATTGATGGT
Source organism: Bacteroidota bacterium (assembly GCA_013289095.1). Lineage (GTDB taxonomy): Bacteria > Bacteroidota > Bacteroidia > Palsa-965 > Palsa-965 > Palsa-965. The sequence continues at coordinate 5,786 of JABDAO010000036.1, forward strand.
CAGCACAGGAGCTGCTGCAGCACCTTCGAAACAGTTAGAAGTGCCATAGCCTACAAAATCAACAACAGAACCTCCAAGCGGGCAAGCGCCGGCCAACAAGGCAGTAGAGTTGCATAAAGCAACTTTTCCGCTTATCTGTGAGAGATTGATGAGACCCGAGAAATCTGTAAGGGGCAAGGCTGGAAGGCCTGAAGCATATTCACCGATGAGGTAATACTGTCCGGAAGCAACTGAAACATTGGGCAGATTGGTCTGTTGCCAGACGGTACCGCTACTGGAAGTATATTGCACCGACCATCCATTCAGTGAGACGGGTGCAGCCGTGGGGTTGAATATTTCAATAAAATCCTGCGCATACGCAGCACCAGATACACCTCCGCCTCCATAAACCTGACTGATGACAAGATGTGATACCTGACTCTGACTTAGAAACGAAACCAGTAACAGCAACGAACAAAGTAATTTTCTCATCCTGATTTATTTTTGAATTCAATTATCGTGACTATTCCCAATCTGCTGAATTTCTAAACAACTACCGGGAGCTGCATTATCAATTCTTAAAATAAAAGACCCTTGTTTAAATACAACTCCAAAACGTCGAAAATGAAACGGATCCTTTCGACGGTTTTTGGGTTAACGATTCTTAAAAGTTTTCTATTTGACTAAGCTATTCTAATTTTTGATACAAATTGCATAAATCGGCTAAACTTTTAAGAGCATCAGCGCCAGGCCAATCCTACCTTGGAAATCCTGTTTGTGCAACCATTCAAAACGGAGTTCAGGCCGTTTCTCAATACTCAAGCTTGGGGATGACATTTTTTTGGGTCAACGTCATTTTCCGGGGAGTAACCTGTTTTATCCCGCATTTGGAATTATGCATTAGAAGCAGGCATTCGCGCTCAAATGGCTGACAGCACATGCACCCAGCGGGATAACCGTCCCGATAGATATCGGGATACACACAAGGCTTAACGCACGTTGCATTAGCCTGTTACACGGCTTTTCCAAAATCCAGGTTTATAGCATAGACTCTCGATAAAAACGTTTGATACTCCACATTCCGGTACGAAACGTTCGGAAATCTGTCGGAACAGGAATGGAACCTTACCGAATGTATCAGGAACATTAGAGGGCATCTTACAACTTTGACAAGGCATCACGCAGCCTTAGCAAGGCATCTTGTAACCTTGCAAAGACATCACGCAGCCTTGATAAGGAACCAGAGGGAAAGTATCAGGAAACTCAGGGAACATGTCGGGAACCTCAGGGAACATGTCGGGAATCTTGGGGAACATGTCGGGAACCTTGGGGAACATGTCGGGAACCTTGGGGAACATGTCGGGAATCTTGGGGAACATGTCGGGAAGCTTGGGGAACATGTCGGGAATCTTGGGGAACGTGTCGATAACCTTAGGGAACATGTCGGGAATCTTGGGGAACGTGTCGATAACCTTAGGGAACATGTCGGGAATCTTGGGGAACGTGTCGATAACCTCAGGGAACATGTCGGGAATCTTGGGGAACATGTCGGGAATCTTGGGGAACATGTCGATAACCTCAGGGAACATGTCGGGAAGCTTGGGGAACATGTCGGGAACCTCAGTGAACATGTCGGGAACCTTAGTGAACGTGTCGGGAAACTAAGGGAACATGTCGGGAACCTTAGTGAACGTGTAAGGAACCTGAGGGAATGTGTCGGGAACCTTAGGGAATGTGTCGGGAATCTTAGGGAACGTGTAAGGAACCTTCGGGAATGTGTCGGGAACCTTAGGGAAACGTGTCTCTGGCTGGACCAACATGCAGCAGTCATTCGATCTCTGCCCCCACCCAGCTTTTAACATTGACCCATTTTTTTGCATACAATCGGCTCTCATGGCCAACATATGCCCATTGATCCATGTTTTATTGCCAGTCGTCTAAATAACCACCTGATTTGGAACCCCGTGGCATTCAAATACGTAAAACAAAACCTATATTTAAGCCATTGTCGGATTCTTCACCCCAGTTATCTACTGGATACCATCTAATTACGAGCCTGTGACCAAAGAAGCCTTACTCGAAGTACGTAACCTGACTACCGAATTCCGTACTGACGACGAGATTGTCAAGGCTGTAAACGATATCAGTTTTACCTTACATAAGGGCGAAACCATTGGAATTGTGGGAGAGTCCGGATCGGGGAAATCAGTGACATCCCTTTCCATCATGCGGCTTATTCAGGACCCCCCTGGCAAGATTACCTCGGGCGAGATTATCTTTCATTCAAAGACAGGCACGACCCCCGATCTGGCCAAATTGCCCGAAAAAGAGATGCGTAAATTTCGTGGAAACGAAATTGCGATGATCTTTCAGGAACCGATGACATCACTGAATCCCGTATATACCTGCGGGAACCAGGTGATGGAAGCGCTGATCCTGCATCAACGTCTGTTCAAGGCCGATGCAAAAGCCCGTACTATACAGCTGTTTTCAGAAGTGCAACTCCCCAGACCGGAGAATATCTTTGATTCATACCCCCATCAACTTTCGGGAGGACAAAAACAACGGGTCATGATTGCCATGGCCATGTCGTGCAAACCCTCGGTACTGATTGCCGATGAACCGACCACTGCCCTGGATGTGACCGTTCAGGACACCATCCTCAAACTCATGGAAAAACTCCAGCGCGAGCATGATATGGGTATTCTCTTTATCACGCACGATCTGGGTGTCATTGCCGAATTGGCTGACAAGGTGATTGTGATGTATAAAGGAAAGATCGTTGAGCAGGGAAGCGTGTGGGACATCTTTGCCAATCCTCAACACCCTTATACCAAAGGCCTTCTCGCCTGCCGGCCCCCTTTGAACAAACGCCTGCGATGGCTGCCCACCGTTTCTGATTTTATGAATACAGATTCTGATGGAAACATGACCGAAAGTGACAAATCGGTGGAACAGGTAACGAGCAGCCTCGTGGTTACTCCCGAAGAACGTAAAACAACGCACGATGAGTTATATCATCGTACTCCCATACTCCAGTTAAGAAATATCTGCACCCACTTTCCCGTCAACAAAGGCCTTTTTGGAAAAGCAAAAGATTATGTGAAAGCGGTAGACGGAGTCAGTTTTGATGTGTATCCCGGGGAAACCTTAGGCCTGGTTGGAGAATCGGGTTGCGGTAAGACCACCCTGGGCCGTACCATACTTCGTCTGATCGAACCTACTTCGGGAAGTATTGTCTTTAAATCGCGCGACATTACAAAATTGCCCCTGAGCGAGATACGTGCGTTGCGAAAAGATATCCAGATCATTTTCCAGGATCCCTATTCATCGCTCAACCCACGTATCACCATCGGTGAAGCCCTGATGGAACCGATGAACGTGCATGGCATCCTCGAAAACGAAAAGAAAAGAAAGGAACGTGTCATCGAGTTGCTGCACCGGGTAAATATGAATGATCAACATTTCTACCGCTATCCGCATGAGTTTTCGGGCGGACAGCGACAGCGTATTTGTATTGCCAGGGCATTGGCCCTCAATCCTCAGTTTATTATTTGCGATGAATCGGTTTCTGCACTCGACGTGTCTGTTCAGGCCCAGGTATTGAATCTTTTAAATGAATTGAAAAAAGAATTTCAGTTCACCTATATCTTCATCTCACACGACTTAAGCGTTGTGAAATTCATGAGCGACCGTATGGTGGTGATGAACAAGGGCAAGGTTGAAGAAATGGGCGATGCCGATTCCATCTACAACAATCCACAGACTGAATACACCCGAAAGTTGATCAATGCCATCCCCAAAGGCGACCTGGGCGATATCAAGGCTTCGATCCTACGCAAGGCTGCCTGGAAAAAAGGCGTGAGGGTTTAAGTTTTAGTATCCTCCGGCTTATTTTAACCGGGTCCGGTTTTAATTCCTGAAATGGCGGCCTAAAACACCTCCGCAGCCACCCTTCTGGTAGCATCCGATACACCCATGGTATAAAAGTGAAGACAAGGAATGCCGTGTTTGATCAGTTCCTTGCTTTGCTGAATAGCCCAGCGTATACCCACTTCTTTTACTTCGGCATCGGTACGGCATTTTTCTATCTCTTCGAGCAAATCTTGGGGCACATCTATCTTGAATGTCTTCGGAAGAATGGTGGCCTGTTTCTTTGTAGTAAGAATCTTGATTCCTGGGATGATCGGAACATTGATGCCCATTTCTTTGCAAAGTTTAGTAAACTCAAAAAAACGGGGGTTGTCAAAAAACATCTGGGTCACAATATAGTTGGCTCCAGCCTCGATTTTTGTCTTGAGGTGTTTCATGTCGGCAATCATGTTGGGTGCTTCAAAATGTTTTTCGGGATAGCCGGCTACTCCTACACAGAAATTGGTCGGGGCCACTTCACGTAATTCATCTTCGAGGTAGTGCCCTCCGTTCATCCGGGCTATTTGCTTCACCAGGTCATAGGCGTATGCATGTCCGTTGGGCTCGGGTACAAAGGTGGGTTCGGTCTTGATCGAATCGCCTCTCAATGCGAGCACATTATCAATCCCAAGGAATTGCAGATCGATCAGTGCATTTTCAGTCTCTTCGATCGAAAACCCTCCACAGATAATGTGTGGAATGGCATCAACCCTGTATTTGTTCATCAGTGCGGCACAGATACCTACCGTACCGGGGCGTTTGCGAATGCTCACTTTTTCAAGATATCCCCCGTCCCGCTTTTTATACAGATATTCTTCGCGGTGATAGGTAACATCAATGAATGAAGGTTTGAACTCCATCAAGGGGTCGATCGAATCAAAGATCGACTGGATACTTTTCCCTTTCAGGGGGGGCAGGATTTCTATAGAAAAAAGCGTAGATTTCGCATTTTTGAGGTGTTCTGTAACTTTCATAGAGAGCGGTTAGGGGGCAAATGTAGGAAGGACTGCCGAAATAATTGCAATTTTGACACAGAATAGCAGAACGTGTACTTCAATCGTTATTTCAGTCATGAAAACACTCCTTTTCCTATCGTTGTCTTTCTTCGGTTTTTGCTTCTTGTCGCATGCACAAGGTAGAGACACGGTACTTCTCAGTACCTGTAACACAGCCAATGAGGTGACCACGCTCACTCCCGATGAAAAACAGATAATCCTTCTTCTCAACTTTGTCCGTACCCATCCCGATGAGTTTCTGAAACAATACCTTCCAGACGCCGCAGACAAATTGCATGAACAAAGCTCAGCCGAATACCGTTCGCTGGAAAGAGAATTGAGGAAAATGAAACCCGTCGGGCTGCTCCTTCCCGACGAAATTCTCCGAAAAGCAGCCACGTTACATGCACAAGACATGGGCAGGACCGGCCGCACAGGCCATACCTCATCCAAGGGCAAAAATTTCGAAACCCGTCTTGGCACCAGTTATACCGATATGGCCGAAAACTGCGATTACGGGTATAGCAACCCCATACTGATTGTCTGCCACCTGCTTATCGACAAGGATGTTTCGGGTCTTGGCCACCGCAAAAACATACTTAACCCGGTTTATAAAAAGATAGGTGTTTCTATACAACCACACAAGAAATTTGGGATGAACTGTGTGATGGATATGGCTGATTAAACAACGTTTGCATTCCAATTCGTCCCGAAGCTCCATACGCCCGTCTCTCTAAAAACAGTATCTTTGCGCTCCCTGATTCAAGGGTAGACCCCATAGCATGAAAAACATCCGGAATTTCTGTATCATCGCGCACATCGATCATGGCAAAAGCACCCTGGCCGACCGTTTGCTTGAATTTACCAAGACCATCTCCAAACGGGATATGGAGAACCAGGTGCTGGATGATATGGATCTGGAAAAAGAACGGGGCATTACCATCAAAAGCCATGCAATCCAGATGGATTATGAGCGGAACGGAACCAAATACGTACTGAATCTGATTGATACCCCCGGTCACGTTGACTTTTCGTACGAAGTATCCCGATCCATCGCCTCCTGTGAAGGAGCCTTACTGATTGTGGATGCAGCTCAGGGCATACAGGCCCAGACTATTTCTAATTTATACCTCGCCCTTCAGCATGATCTGGTGATCATCCCTGTGCTGAACAAGATAGACCTTCCAAGCGCCGAACCCGAAGCGGTGAAAGATCAGATTGTTGATCTGCTCGGTTGCGAACGCGAAGAAATCATTCATGCTTCCGGCAAGACCGGTCTGGGTATCCAGGAAATTCTTGACGCAATCATTGCACGTGTTCCTTCCCCATCCGGCGATCCGAATGCTCCGTTACAAGCCCTCGTCTTTGACTCGGTGTACAATTCGTTCCGTGGTATCATTGCCTATTTCAAGGTGAAGAACGGAACGATCAAAAAGGGTGATATTGTTAAGTTTATGGCCACTGGCCATGAATACGGCGCAGATGAGGTGGGCGTTTTAAAACTGGCGCTTTCACCGAAAAACGAAGTGAGTGCAGGCAATGTGGGTTATATCATTTCTGGCATCAAAGAAGCCCGTGAAGTAAAAGTGGGCGATACGATTACGACTGTTCATCACCCGGCAACACAAGGCATACAAGGTTTTGAAGACGTAAAACCCATGGTATTCGCCGGTATTTATCCGGTCGATACCGATGATTTTGAAGAGCTGCGCGCTTCGATGGACAAGCTTCAATTGAATGATGCATCACTCACCTTCGAGCCCGAAAGTTCAGCTGCGCTGGGTTTTGGTTTCCGTTGCGGGTTCCTTGGCATGCTTCACATGGAGATTATCCAGGAAAGGCTCGAACGCGAGTTTAATATGACTGTCATTACTACTGTCCCCAACGTTTCTTACCATGCCTTTACCAGCAAAGGCGAGGAGATGATAGTCAACAATCCCTCCGAACTGCCCGATGTAAACCGCCTGGAGCGTGTGGAAGAACCGTTTATCAAAGCAAGTATCATTTCCAAGAGCGATTATGTCGGAGCAATCCTCTCGCTTTGCATCGAAAAGCGAGGCACGATCGTGAATCAAACCTATCTCACCACCGACCGCGTAGAGCTGGTCTTCGAAATGCCCCTGGGTGAAGTGGTGTTCGATTTTTATGACCGCCTCAAGACCATTTCAAAAGGCTATGCATCATTTGATTACCACCCCATCGGTTACCGCGAAAGTGATCTTGTCAAGATGGATATTCTCATCAACAACGACCAGGTAGATGCCCTCTCTGCGCTCATACACCGCGACAATGCATTCAACCTGGGGAAAAAGATGTGTGAAAAATTAAAAGAACTCATCCCCCGCCAACAATTCCAGATAGCTATCCAGGCCGCAATTGGAGCCAAGATCATTGCCCGTGAAAACATCTCTGCTTTGCGTAAAGATGTGACCGCAAAGTGTTATGGAGGCGATATTTCACGTAAACGAAAGCTGTTGGAGAAGCAGAAAGAAGGAAAGAAACGCATGCGTCAGGTAGGCAGTGTGGAGATCCCTCAAAGTGCGTTTATGGCTGTACTAAAGCTTAACTCCTGATCTCTCCGGATACAGAAAACACCTTTCTGTGTCTTTGCGAAAAAATTCAAGTTGGCTATAAGCCTGTTTTTTTTCTAGTTATAGCCATTTGCATACCTTTACAGCCAAAATCTATCGTTCGTGATCATCGGCCGTGAAAATGAAATAGCGCTTCTGAATAAAAAGCTTTCGTCGGATAGGCCTGAGTTTGTGGCTATTTACGGGAGACGCCGCATAGGAAAGACATTCCTGGTCAGAAACCTGTTTGATGGAAAATTTACATTTCGGCTCACCGCAGTGGCAGAGGCTATGTTACCCCAACAGCTGGCTAATTTTAATCTTTCGATTCAGGAACAGCACCCCAACGCAAAGCGTCGGCCGGCAACCGACTGGATGGAGGCCTTTCATCAGCTCAGACAGCTTGTGGAAAAATCAAGGCAAAAGAAAAAAATAATCTTTATTGATGAGCTGCCCTGGTTTGACACACCCAACTCTGGATTTATTCCTGCACTCGGCCATTTTTGGAACAGTTGGGCAGCTGGCAGAACAGATATATTATTAATAGTCTGTGGATCGGCGGCTTCCTGGATGATCAATACGCTTATAAACAACAAAGGCGGTTTGCACAACCGGATCACCCAAAAGATCAGGATAGAGCCGTTTACGTTGAGGGAGTGTCGTGAATTCTTAAAACAAAAAAATATCCTGCTGGACTCGTACCAGCTCGTTCAACTGTACATGGTATTGGGCGGAATTCCCTTCTATTGGGAAGCCGTCGAACGAGGTTTGAGCGCACCACAGTGTATCAACAACCTTTGTTTTGGCCGAAACGGGCTGCTTACCGGCGAATTTTCTAATTTGTTCAAATCGCTGTTTGCCCAGGCCGAACGGCATGAGGCAATCATTGCGGCACTCGCAAAAAAAAGCAAAGGACTCACCCGTGATGAACTATGCAGGGAAAGCAGGCTTTCAAACGGAGGAGGCCTCACACGCTTATTAGACGAACTCGAAGAAAGCGGCTTTATCAGGCGATATGCACCCTTCGGTAAAAAAGAGAGAAACAGTTTGTACCAGTTGTCCGACTTTTTTTCTTTATTTCATATCCGATTTATGAAAGGTCAAAAGACAGTTGACAATAATTTCTGGCTGAAATTGATTGATAGTCCAAAACAGCGGTCCTGGAGCGGGTACGCTTTTGAACAGGTTTGTCTTGCCCATGTGCCCCAAATTAAAAAAGCGCTCGGAATAAGTGGCATTGAAACAGAAATAGCATCTTGGAGAAGTATGAAGGAAGAAAATGGAGCTCAGGTTGACCTGATCATTGACCGCAGGGATGGGGTTATCAATCTGTGCGAAATGAAATTTTCGATCAGTCCATTCACGATCGACAAGAAATACGATGCCGAATTACGGAACAAGACAGGGGCGTTCAGAAACGAAACAAAAACCAGGAAATCCTGCTTCCTCACCATGCTCACTACATTCGGATTGCACTCAAACAGCTACTCCGGAAATGTGCAGAATGACCTTAAAATGGAAATTTTGCTCGAATCAGCATAGGCCAGGAGTCTAACAAAAATGAAACCGGTTTGTTTCCCCACTATGAAGTAGCGCTTCCCTGCCCAGAAAAAGCGGATAATTCTTGGTAGTGTGTCCTGCCGGGAAATTAAAACATACCGGGAAATCGTATCCGGAAACGGCATCCAAAATAATTTCTGCTGCATTTTTTCCGAACGGAACGGTATTGTCTTTCATATCCGTCATTCCTCCAATAATCAAGGCCTTGATTTGCTCCAGCTTACCGCTTCGTTTCAGACAGAGCATCATACGGTCGAGGTGGTACAGGTATTCATCGAGATCTTCCAGAAACAGGATTTTACCAGAAGTCTCCATATCGCTCCTGCTTCCGACCAAGGCGTTGAGCAAAGAAAGATTTCCACCTACCAGGATACCCGATGCTTTGCCAGGTTTGTCGTATGCTGTGCCATCCCATGCGTATTCGAGTTTTTCTCCAAAAAGCGCCCGGCGCAGGTTTTCAGTCGATTCTGCATCTTTCTCAAAATTGAAGGGCATCGTTGCATGCAGGGTTTCAACACCAAGCTGCTGAAGATGCGAATGAAAAACGGTGACGTCGCTGTATCCGATGATCCATTTAGGATGTTTTACGAAACAAGTGAAATCAAGCTTGTCGATGATGCGCATACAGCCATAACCTCCGCGGACACTGGTAACAGCGTTTACAGAAGCATCATCCAGCATGGACTGAAAATCAGAAGCCCGTTGCTGATCTGTCGCCGAAAACTGGTTGCAAGCGCCAAAGAGGTGTTGGCCCAGCTTCACCTGCAGCCCCCAGGCCGAAAAGGTTTCAAGGCTGACCGCAATTTCCTCACGGGATATCTTACGTGCAGGAGCCACCAATCCGATGGTGTCGCCTTTTTTAAGAAACGGAGGCCGTTGAATCATTTATTGGAATTCAGGATCAGCTGTCTGAAAAAACAGATGCAGTTGATAAAGTTAGGACAAGACATTTTTTCGTTGACTCCGTGGATTCGCTTCAGGTCATCCGGCCCTGCAATGAGCGGCACAAACCGGTACAAGTTATCGGTGATAGAGGCATAATGCCGGGAATCGGTGCCTGCGATGACCAGAGAGGGGGCGGTAAGCGTGTTTGGAAATATCTGACGGATGCTTTTTTCCAGGACTAAAAATTCAGGACAATCAACATGTGAGATCTCACCGGCCTCGCTGAAGTGACCAGAAAGCTGCACTTTTACCCGACTGTCATTCACCGTTTTCAGGATATGCGTCTGTACATCGGTAATGGCGTCGCCTGGCAGTATCCTGAAGTTAACAATAGCCGATGCATATCCTGGCAATACATTGTCCTTTGTTCCGCTTCTGAAGATTGTTGGCGCGGTGGTTGTTCGTACAATGGCGGTTCCGGCATTCGATTTTTCATAGGTGGCTATGACCAGTCTTGAAAGCAGCCAACGGTTGGCAAAAGCCAGCTTATAGAAGAAGGGCATTTCGGGTCCGATATAATCCAGAAACTGTTGTACGGGCACAGAAAGTCTGGAAGGCATCGGGTGTTTTTCCAAAGCAGAGACCGCAGCGGCCAGAATTCCTATCGGAGTTTCTTTGGCCGGCATGGATGAATGACCGCCTTCAGCAGTAACCGAGAGCTCGAATGAGGCGTATCCCTTTTCAGCAACGCCGATAAGCGCTACATTTTGCTCAATACCCGGAACAATGCCCGAGGTGATGACCAGCCCCTCATCTAACAGAAAAGCGGCCTTCACATGTTGATTCACAAGGTATTCGGCTATTTTGGAAGCCCCATTTCGGCCACCCACTTCTTCATCATGGCCAAATGCGAGATAGAGTGTACGTTCGGGGGTAAAACCCTCTTTGATGAGTATTTCTACAGCTTCCAGTATCCCGATCACGTTTATTTTATCATCCAGCGATCCGCGTCCCCAGATAGCCCCGTCTTTTATGAGTCCACTATAGGGTGGCACCTCCCATTGCTCACCCGAATCGGTCACGGCCGGCACCACATCCATATGTCCGATGAGGATCATGGGCTTGAGGTCGGGGTTTCTTCCTTTCCAGGTATAGAGCAGGCTTAGTTTATTGATACGCTGGGGGTGCAGCAGGGAAGTCGTGAGCGGATACGTAGCTTGCAGGTAGTGAATAAGGCCTTCGAACACTAGGGTGTCACAGCCTTTGGGTTCTTCGTACGAGATCGTGCGGAATTTCACGGCTTCCGAGAGGTGGGTAAAGCAATCGGTACTCACCCGAATGTGGGCTACGGGTTTTACCTTTTCCTGCTTTGACCTGTAAGTCATGGTTCGCTCCATCAAAACAACTACCAGAGCCAGCAAGGCCAGACCAGCGAATTTCAGAAGTTTGACAATCATTCAATCAGCTATGTAGGTGGAGGTACAAATATACCTGCTCTGTTTGAATATAGCTGAATGTTCGGTCAGGAATCTTCAATTGCTGTTTAAGGTTCCGAAAACGCGAATTTTGTGAATAATGTGTACTGGGGCAGGAGCTTTACAGCCGTTCAGAGTGAAGGGGCAATGACCCTCAGTGAGGCCGGGCTGATGCGTATCCGCAAGCTTGAACCCATTTCTCCGGGTTCTCCATCATAATGAGTAGGTCCTTTCGCATCGCGCTCCACGTCCACCTCATCTGAACGGTAGGTTTCCATAAAGGCTGATTTATCAATGGTACGGTGGAACATTTTCCAGATGATAAAAGGCAGGTCCCAGATTTTGAAAGGCTTCAGGATGCAAATATCGATCAGACCATCGCCTACAGATGCATGTGGGGCTATGAAAGCATCATTTCCATATTGCGACGCGTTTGCGAAGGTGATGAGGAATGCTTTTCGTCGGATAAGCTGTTTATTGATTGTAAGTCTGTAATTCACCGGACGGTATACAAACAATTGCGACAAGGTGATTTTAACATAGGTCATAAAACCCCTGGTCTTGCTTTCAGAAAAAAGTTTCCCGATATGTGCGTCAAAACCAATTCCGGATGTACAGAAAAAGGGTTTGTCATTGATATAACAACTATCTATCCGTATTTCTTTGCCACCGGCTATCAAACGAATCGCGCCTTTCAGATCGAGCGGGATCTTCAGGTGACGGGCCAGACCGTTTCCTGAACCAATCGGGATAATGGCAAGCGGAATGCTGGTCCCGATCAGCGCTTTTGATATCTCATTCACCGTGCCATCACCCCCAACAGCCACGGCAATGGTAAATCCTTCGGTGAGGATGCGTCTGGATATTTCTTCGCTTTGTTCCGGGTAGGCCCAGACAATAATCTCGTAATCCATCGACCCGGGTGAGTGCAATTTGATTGCATCGATAATTTCGGTAGTACTTGATACGCCGGCATTGGGGTTGATAATGTAGGCTATCTTTTTTCTTTCACCTGGTGATGGGGCCATACTGATAGGTACTAAGCTTTAACCGGCCCCAACCAGGGCATCGGTTGGAGTGGATGAATTCAGCAACACTGCATTAATTTCGTTCAGAAACATTTCCGTTGAATTGTGAAGCCATTTTTTGAATATAGCCGGATCGGGTTTGCAGGTCCCCACATACTCCACAAACTTGTTGATGTCAAATTTTTTATCAAAGATCCCGGCTCCGGCCTTATGTGCATCCCTGGCATTCACGAACTGTTCGAAATGTCCTTCTACCGGCACCATAAATACCGGTTTGCCAAGATACATGGCTTCGCAAACCGATTCGAAACCGGCAGTGCTTACCAGCCCCTTGGTGCCTGCCATCAGCTCTAGGAATTTTTTATCGTTCAGTTTATGGAAATAAAGGTTTTCGCCGTATTTGAGCGTGTCATACGTTTCGGGCATGTCGCAGAAACAATGTGCTTCGATATGCTGGTTCTGCTGGTGCCATTTGACGATTTCATCCTTGTAGCCACTGTTTAACAGGTAGATCAGATAGTAATCTTTATGCGCTTCGGTTTGCTCAAAAACATCTTTCCGAAGCAGCGGAGGCACCACCGAAATATTTGATTTAACCGGATTGTCCATCGAGTAAAATGAAATGGCCAGTTTCCGGGTAGAACGCAAGGCCGTAAGCTTTGAAAAGGTCCTGACAGCCATGCGGTCGACCCGATGCCCGGTTGGAAAAATAAACTTGGGATGAAGAAACAGGTATTGGTGGGCGATGCAGATGAAGGGAATGGTTGGCTTTTTAAAAAAATAGTAAAGCCCAATCAGGGGGTCGTAGAAATTGATGATGGCATCGGGTTTATGTTCGCTCAACACTGCATCGATTTGACGGATGCTTTTCATAAAAACCGGCAATTTCAACAAATTCACAAAAAGGGAAGGCGCCACCTTTATCGATTTGTTTTTTTGGTCGGTGATAAAGTTTGGGCTTTTAAATTTAATGATCGGGGCCTTAAATTTTTTATAGAAGAAATCGGGGATTGCCCGGTTAGAACTACAACCAACCATCACGGCACTGATGACGAAACCTGCCTGTTCGAGGATCTCGGTCATGGAAATGGCCTGTGTCATGTGTCCACGGCCTTCGCCCTGGACAACCAAAACGATTCTTTTTTTTCCGTTCATCTGAATGCGGGGATCAGCATTTTAACAGGTGTTGCTGGTTCTTCCAGCTCTACAGCCTCCATCATTACTTTGGATGACTCTGTAGCCATGGCCCAATCACGGTATTCAATGACTTTCCATTCGCCTTCTTTTGTCTCCGCCAGGGCCGTGAGCGATTCTACCCAATCGCCTGAATTCAGGTAATGTACGTCGCCAATCATTTTGTTGGCGGGTTGATGGATATGCCCGCAAATGATGCCATCGCACTTTTTACGAGCGGCCACGTCCGACAATTGCTGCTCGTAATCTGAAATATAGGATACGGCCGATTTTACCTTGTTTTTAATGACCTGGGAAAGGGAATAATACGGGAGTCCGCGGCGTTCACGGTAATGATTGTAATTTCGGTTCATCCAGAGCAGGAACGTATAGCTTACATCACCCAATTTCGAAAGCCAGGGCATACGCGTTGTGATGCTGTCGAATACATCGCCATGTATGACATAATACCTTTTTCCAAAGGATTCATAGATATAATCATTCACAATCGAAAAATTTCCTATTTCAAACGGGAGAATCTGTTCCAGGAAATCATCGTGATTTCCGCGCAGGTAAACAACCTTCATCTTCTGTTTCTCCATCGCCTTGAGGATGATCCGGAAAAACTTGGTATGTTTCTTTTTCCAGGAGCCCGATTTTTTGAGTTGCCATCCGTCGATGATATCACCGTTGAGAATCAATGTCTCGCACGTATGTGCCTTGAGGAAACGTACCAGTTCCTTGGCTTTCGAATCTTTGATGCCCAGGTGGACATCAGATATCACGATGGTTTTGTATGCTGTCTTCATATTTATCCGGTTTAGAAGCTGTGTGTCTGTAGTTTCAGGGAATCAGAGGGTTTTCTCCCCGACCTATATAAGAAGCTTCAGCAGCTTCTGAAAGCAAGATTTCTATTACACATCACTTAAAGATTAAGCGGGCGTTTTGAAATCCGATCTTTTCGTTGAACAAAGGTCGGTTACCCGCTTTATTCCAACGTTAATCAGATATGAACTTCTATGCATTCATTAACAGACCCTTGTTGATGACCAAGCGTTTTCGGAACGAAAAGGTTCCGCTGTACCAATGAATACAACCATTTCAGGGTTGTGACGAAAGCTGAGGGAAGGTATCGGAAACCGGTAAGTGGTAATCAATTGGTAACGCTTATTTAACATGAAGATTTCCCAACAGCCTGATGGCGCATCGCATTTCCTCTTCTTTATTGGCTGGCTTTTGTTGCACTATTTCACAAGCACCCCATTCAAGCGCATCAATTCCGTTTCCGAAACCTTTGCATCATACCTTGCAGAAACCAGGCGGCTTACTGCGTCCAGATAACTTTGCTGGGCATCTTTGAGTTGCAAGGATGAGATATGACCCAACCTGAACCGGGCCATGTTGATGGTCACATTCTTTTCGGCCAAGGGGATATTTTCTTCTTCCAGTTTAAGGACTTCCAGCGCATTTTGAAAATTAGTATACGCGATCACCAGATTGCTTTCTACTTCATTTCTTACCTCGCTATACTGAAGTTGCGAATTCAGCGAATTGATCTTCGCATCCTTTACCTGTCTCTGTACATTGAGCCCATTAAAGAGGGTCCAGTTCATGCTGAAACCTATATAAGGCCCTCCTTGCTGGTTCAGAAGCTCTCCTATGGCAGGGTTCGTGGCATTGGTATATGAATAACCCGCATTGAGTCCAAGCAGCGGATAACGCTGGGAAGCTGTCTGTTTCAGGGCGTAATTTGTGACCTTCACATTTTGTTCTGCAAAAAGCAGGGACCGATTTTGTTTGACAACCGATGTTTTTAGCTCTTCAAATTTGGGCTGATAGGTAATCACGATCGAATCGGAGATATCAAATTCGCTGTAGCTGTCGCGCGATAGCAGGTGGTTGAGCGTTGTCTTTGCGTTTTCAATAAGCGCTTTCTGACGGAGCATGGCCGACTTCTGTTCATTCAGATCGACCTTCGCCTGCAGCATTTCAGCATCCGAGCCGCTCCCAATATTGCTTTTTGTTTGGGCGATCGAGAGTCGTTCTTCGTAGATGGTGATCACCTGTTGAAGGGCAAAATACAACTGCTTCTGGCGGGCGATGTCAAAATAGGCTCCTATTATTCTGGCAATGGTATTCTCGATCATCATGCGCGCATTGAGTTCGCCCATATCTTGCAGGACTTTCAGCTGGTCGTAGGTGGCAAACATTTTCATTCCGTCAAAAAGCGTCCAGTTCAGCTGAGGGCCGGCTGTAAGTGTTGTGCCGGGCAATGATTTTTGATTGATCACTTCTCCGCTCGAATACGTCTGATTGGTCAACAGGTTCGAATTTATTGCGCTTGCAGACAATGCTACCGAAGGGAGCATTCCTGCATTTCCACGGGTATAATCGTTCTTTGCAATTGCCGCCTGGTTGGAAGAAATGCTGATGGAATAATTGTTTTTCAAAGCCAGCTCCAGCGCCTGCTGTAAGGAAAGTTTTTCCTGAGACCAGGCAACAAGCCCGTGCACAAGCAGGATGGCGACAGTCACGAAAGCCCTCTTATTGATCTTCATGCTTTTTTTCTTTCGACAAATAGGAATAGATGGCCGGGATCACATACAAGGTAAGCGCGAGTGAAAACATCAACCCCCCGATGACAACCGTACCCATAGACATGCGGCTTTTGGCCCCGGCCCCAAGGGCAAGCGCAATAGGCAAGGCCCCGAGCGCTGTTGCAATGCTTGTCATCAGAATTGGCCTTAAACGCGACGCTGCCGCATTGCGTATGGCATCGTGTACATTCATGCCTTTTTCTTTAAGCTGGTTGGCAAACTCCACAATCAGGATCCCGTTCTTGGTAACCAACCCAATGAGCATAATCATGCCTATCTGACTAAAAATGTTCAGTGTCTGGTTCAGGTACCACAGCGAGATCAAGGCCCCGGCCATGGCAAGAGGCACTGTCAGCATGATAATGAAGGGATCGATAAAACTTTCGAATTGGGCTGCAAGCACCAGATAGATGAGGAGCAATGCCAGCAGAAAAGCAAACAGGATGTTCGATGAACTTTCGGCAAAATCACGGGAAGAACCGGTAAGCTCTGTCGAGAAGGAATCATCCAGTGTTTTTTTTGCAATCCGGCGCATGGCATCAATTCCGTCTCCAATTGTTTTGCCCGGAGCAAGGCCACCCGATACCGTGGCAGCCATATAGCGGTTATAATGATACAATTGAGGAGGGCTGCTTTCTTCGCGCACGTTTACCACATTATCCAGCTGGATCAGATCGCCGTTCACGTTGCGAACATAGATCGATTTAAGATCCAGCGGTTCATCGCGGTTGGCACGGTCCATCTGGCCAATGACCTGGTATTGTTTTCCGTTCCGGGTAAAATAAGCGAACCGGTCTCCGCTGTATGCCAGCTGCAGCGTTTGCCCAATAGTCGAAACCGAAACGCCCAGATCCTTGGCCTTCTCGCGGTTGATGGTTACATCGAGTTCGGGTTTATTGAATTTCAGGTTCACGTCGACAATGCCATAAAAGGTGGGGTCCTTATTAGCTTCATCCAAAAACTTCGGAAGTGCCTGTTTCAGCTTTTCAAAATTCGGCGCTTCGATCACAAACTGGACCGGTAATGAATTTTTCGCACCACCGCCCACGCTGATCGTTTGCTCCTGGATTAAAAATGTCCTCGCCTCTGTAAAACCCTTGGTGGCCCTGGTGAGCATATCCGTAATCTCCTGCTGGCTGCGTTTACGCGTACTTGCATCGCTCAATACCAAACGCCCCATGCCGCTGTTTACCGAACCCGAGCCCGCAAAGTTTGGAGCTGTGACGGTAATGATGGCGGTTTTTTCTTTCACCGAATCAACAATCAGGTCAGACAACTTGTCCATGTAATGATCCATGTACTCGTACGATGCACCTTCGGGAGCTGTCACTGCCAGACGCACCCAGTTACGGTCATCGAGAGGGGCAAGTTCAGACGGGACCAACCTGCCGACTACGAAAATGAGCACGCCCGCAGCGCCAATGATCACAAATGCCAGCCAGCGCCGGTTCATGAATGTGTTCAGCGAATTGCGGTAATTCGTCTCCATTTTCACAAAGAAAGGTTCTGTACGTGTATAGAATTTGCTCTTTTTCTCATCCTTACGAATGAGTTTGGCATTGAGCATAGGCGTTAGCGTAAGCGACACGAATGCCGAAATCAGTACCGAACCGGCTATGACGATTCCAAATTCGCGGAACAAACGCCCCACAAACCCTTGCAGGAAAATAACAGGCATAAACACCGCCGCAAGCGTGATGGAAGTTGAAATAACTGCGAAGAAAATTTCCTCCGATCCTTCATAAGCTGCCTGCAGGGGTTTCATGCCCCCTTCCACCTTTTTGTAAATCACCTCGGTTACCACAATCCCGTCATCCACCACAAGCCCTGTTGCCAGCACAATGGCAAGCAGGGTCAGTACATTCACCGAAAAGCCCATGAAGTACATGATAAAGAAGGCGCCGATGAGCGAAACCGGTATGTCTATCAGCGGACGGAAAGCAATGAGCCAGTCGCGGAAAAAGAGATAAATAATGAGTATCACCAATACGATGGCAATACCAAGGGTTTCCTTGACTTCCTCAATCGAGTTTTTTACAAATTTGGTATTGTCGAGACACACGCTCAACTGAAAATCTTTCGGCAGGTCTTTTTGGATGACGGCATAGCGTTTATAGAATTCATTGGCAATGTCGATATAATTCGCCCCCGGCTGAGGCACCAGGCCAAGCCCGATCATGGGTGTGCCGCTTTGCTTCAGAATCGTTTCTTCGGTTTCAGGACCGAGTACAGCGTAACCTATGTCTTTGAGACGAACTGATTTTTCCTGGTTTTCGACCAGGATGAGGTTATTAAAACTTTCTTCGGTAGTGAATTTTCCGATCGTCCTGACGGTTAGTTCGGTTTTATCGCCTTCTATCTTCCCTCCAGGCAGTTCAACATTTTCGCGGTCAAGGGCCTGGCGTATATCGAGCGGGGTTAGCTTGAATGCTGCAAGTTTGGCGGGATCCATCCAGATGCGCATGGCATATTTTTTTTGCCCCCATACCTGGATGCTGCTTACACCGGGTATTGTTTGCAGACGTTCGGCAATGATGTTCTCGGCATAATCGCTGATCTGCAAAATATTCTTGGTATTGCTTTGGATGGTAAGCGCCAGGATGGCATCCGAGTTCGCATCCGATTTGGTAACCGTAGGGAGGGCATCAATATCAAGCGGAAGCAGACGTACGGCTTGCGATACCTTATCGCGTACATCATTGGCAGCCGCTTCGAGATCGGTTGAAATACCAAACTCAACCGTAATCACACTCGACCCCAAATTGCTTGCCGAAGAGATTGAACGTATTCCGGCCGTGCCATTGATTGATTTTTCAAGGGGCTCGGTAATCTGCGATTCGATGACATCGGCATTGGCCCCGGTGTAATTTGTACGGACCGTAATGATTGGAGGATCAATCGATGGATATTCCCTGACCCCCAGATATGAATACCCGATGATACCGAAAATAACAATCACCACCGACATAACGATGGCCAGTACCGGGCGTTTGATGCTGATGGAGGATAAGCTCATTCCGGTTATCTGATATCGGTTATTTTAACCGGGCTGCCGGGTTTCAATTGCATAATCCCTGTGGTGAGCACCGTATCGCCTGCATGAAGCCCGTTGGTAATTTCAATCTGTGCATCGGTACGTGCTCCTGTTTCAACCTGCTGATACTGGGCGAGACCGT
Organism: Bacteroidota bacterium; assembly: GCA_013289095.1. GTDB lineage: Bacteria > Bacteroidota > Bacteroidia > Palsa-965 > Palsa-965 > Palsa-965. Next base: position 25,136 of record JABDAO010000036.1, read on the forward strand.
TTTTGAATAGAAACACCTCCTGCCCTTTCAGTATCGGGATAAGCGCTTCGGTTGGGATCAGGATGCTGTTTTCGGTTTCTTTCAGCACCAGTTCTATTTTAGCAAAAGCGCCCGGTAGGATCTTTCCCTGATGGTTCGGACAGGTAGCCCTCAGCTGCAAGGTACGTGTGGCCAAATCAATCTTGGGTTCGATGGCATAGATCTGTCCTTCATAATCCTCTTTCTCGCCCTGGAGTTTGAAACGCACCTTGTCGCCCTTGCTCACAATACCGGCATATTTTTCGGGGATAAAAAAGTCGATCTTGATGGGGTCGATCTGTTGGATGGATGCAATTTTCACCAGAGGCGAAACATAACTGCCTTCGCTCACGCTTTTCAGACCGATGACCCCATCGAACGGGGCATGCAATTCGGTTTTTGCGATCTGTGCCTGTGTAAATTCCATGTCGGCTTGTACACCCTGCAGCGCATTGAGCGAGGCATCATATTCTTCCTGGCTCACCCCTTTGATATCGAGAAGCTTCTTTTCCCGGCCTTCCTTCTCCGAAGCCAGTTTACGTTGAAGTTCCAGCTTTTTAAAGGTTGCAACCAGATCGGCCGAGTTGAGCCTGAGCAGCAGATCGCCCTTTTTAACCTGATCTCCTTCTTTAAAAAGCAGTTCGGTAATCTTTCCCGACGATTCGGGTTTCAGATCCACTTCCTCATTGCTGAGCGTTGTGCCGGTAGCATTTATTTTCGTGTCGAATTTACTTGTTTTGACAATGCTTGCCGTTACATTGGCAGGCGGGGCAACAGCAGCAGCAAGGGGAACAGCCGGATTGATTCCACCCAGGTAAGTTGTCTTGACAAATACCAGGATGCCGATAAGCAGGATAAGAAGGATCGGCCATTTCAACTTGTTCATCTACTCGCAGCGGTTTCAGTCTGGTCTTTCCATATTAAGGAAAAAGAGACTTGTTATTTCGGCGCGAAGTTAAGGGTTTTTTAGGCGAGGAAGATGCCCAGGGTTTGAGTGGTAGATTTGCGGGCATCAATGGCCAAATTCGGTGGACGGTTTTGAATAAGTAATGACAAAACGTTCTCTGGTTCTGTTTGCACACAATTTTGGATTTACGGAACCCTGTTGAAGCAGAAATATTTACGAATGAAAATAAAAATCAATACGTAGGGCTCACTCAAACGCCACAAATGTTTATACCTATTGAGTTGTAGAGGCGAAATACTCAACTAGGTGCAAGACATTTGTTGAAATAGACTCAAAACGCTTGCAGATGATAAGACGAAAATCGGTTCAACAGGGAGTTCTCTTCTCCACGCCCTTTGAACAAGAATTAGATCCAGCGAAT
>JABDAO010000037.1 GCA_013289095.1 Bacteroidota bacterium
GAACCATCATCACCAGCGCCGAGCTGGATACCGTGCTTGGACAACTTATCTCAAACAAACGCCTAACCATAACCAATACCCAGGCTGTGGGATGTACAATAACTTCTTCAAAATAAACTGATACGTATACTCTCTTTCACATGAAAATAAAATTCGCCCTGCTGGTTCTCATTACCATCCTGTCGTTCCAGGCCTATTCGAAAGACAAGAACAAACCCAAAAAGGCCCCCAGGACCTATTACTATATGGGTGAAATAACCATGCATTCTGCGGATGGGGTGAGTTATGGCAAATACGTAGCCCTTACCAAACAAATCATCGACAAGAAGGCGAAGACCATACAGACCCAGGTAATAAGCATTGATCAAAAAGGAGAAACAAAAGAATTTAATTTCACCATTAAACTCCATGGAGGCTGGCCTGGTTATGCCATGTTCAAGATAACGGCCGCCGATAGCTCGTATAAAGGCAACGGTATGTTTACCGGAATGCGCTGGAAATGGTATAAATGGAAATATACCGAAGTCTTTACCACGGCTCCGGGGAAACTGGTCAGCCATAACCGCGTTCGCTGGAACGGTTTGCATGCACACACGTGTTTTTACGGCGCTGACGGGAAGATGACACTGGAGTATAAAGAGCTTCATCGCCCCGTCTCAAAAGAAGTCTTTGAAATAATTTATCTGCAAACACTCAAATCGTAAACCAAACGGGATGAACTCCTTCTGTATGAAAACAATCAAACTTCTGTGCATCCTCTTTCTTCCGGCTACGATCAGCGCCCAGTATACCTATACCGAAACTGTCGCTCCGTTGATATACAACAAATGCAGTTCCTGTCACCACCAAGGCGATATAGCCCCCTTTGCGCTTACCAATTATAAAGAAGTTTCGGAAGAAGCAGACATGATCCGAACGGTCATCACCAAACATACCATGCCCCCATGGATGCCCGATACAGCCTATTGTCATTTCCTGAACGAACGATCGCTCACGCATACAGAGATCGATCAGATTACATCCTGGATCAGTTCCGGAATGCCAAAAGGCGACGCAGCCGCCGAACCCGAACTGCCGGAATTCCCAAAAAGCTCTGCACTTGGCAAACCCGATCTGGTCTTATCTATGCAGCACAGCTACCTGCACAAAGGAAACAATGCCGATGAGTACCGCGTATTTGTGCTTCCAACGGCCCTCCTGCAACAACACGATGTGGCCGCTATCGAGATACGACCCGGGAACCCAGCCATTGTACACCACATCATTCTGGGGCTCGACACCACCCGTTTTGCAGATAAACTCGACGCAAAAGACCCTGCTTACGGATATGCACAATACGCAGGGTTTGGGTTCTACCCCACCTACAACAATTGGTCGGGTTGGGTGCCAGGCAATAAGACCCGTTTTTTTCCGGATGGCATCGGAACAAACGTTTTTGCACGCTCGGAGGTGCTGTTACAGATGCACTATGGCCCATCGCCACTAGATGCTGCCGACTCTACGGTGGTAAACATTTACTATTCAAAAAAACCGGTAAAAAGATATCTGCAATCACAACTCATCGGGCCGAATGAAATACAGGATGGCCCGTTCTTCATTCCTGCCAACAAGACAAAAACCTTTCATGCCGAATACAAAGTGCTCGAAGATATCAGCCTGATTAGCATTACTCCGCACATGCATTGGCTGGGAAGGAAATGGGAAGTGTATGCCATCAACCCGCGTGGCGATACCACACACCTCATCCGTATCAACAACTGGGATTTTAACTGGCAGAATTTTTTTGCATTCACGCATCTGGTCAAAATCGAAAAAGGATCGGTGATACATGCAGCCGCCACGTTTGACAATACGACATCCAATGAAGCAAACCCAAACGCTCCTCCCAAAAATATAAAATGGGGCGAAAGCGCGAAAGACGAAATGTTCCTGGTTTATTTTGCGAGCATCCCCTATCAAACAGGCGATGAGAAGATGGATGGGGCTGCCGCATTCAACAGTTTTGAATTGATTGCTCATTCCTCTGCATCCGGCAAGACCGAATTACGTTTCACACTCGACGGCAGCACAACCGCAAATCTGAAGCTTACAGACAAAGACGGAAAGGTGATCAAACAATTTTTTACAGCCGAACATTTTGAACCCGGCAAACAGGTATATCCGCTGGATACGCATGACCTCAAACCCGGCGCCTATTGGTGCAAGTTTACGACGAGCAGTTTTACGGCGAGCAGGAAGCTGGTTATCCCTTAGAAAATTGCAATCTTAGAGGTATAGAGATGCGCTCCGTCTTGAACTCCCACGATATAAATTCCCCTGGAGAGCGAATTTTGCAACTGGATGGTAGTGCCCTGAATGGTAAATCCAAAAGCACAATCCTGTCCGGTCAGGTTATAGAGATGCATGGTTCGGAGCGCAGCCTGCGAAAGGTTTTCAGTATGGATGCTGTTTTCGGTGGCCACATAATACATACGGATGGACGATACCGGTTCTACACCAACACCTGCTGCAATGCTTACGTTCACATATAATTTTGCCGCATCTTTCCTGCAGCCTACAGCAGGTGTTTCGGCGACTTCCACATACCCGCTTTGCGAACCGAAGTGGATAGTTATGCTGTTGGTTCCCTGTCCGGTCAGGACGGTTGCTCCGGGCGGCACGGACCACAGAAAAGAAGAACCGCTGGTGGCAGGCACAGCGTATGTAATGCCCGATGCCGAAGCCACCACATTCACCGCTCCGGTAATGGCATAGGGGCCTGGGATCAGTTTAAAAAAATCAGCAGCCCAATAGGTTGAACCCACATTGACCTGTTCGTACGAATAGGGGCCGGTTGCTCCGCTCTGTCTTGGGCAGGCTCCCGTATCAACGGTGATGCCATGGGGCATGTTTGCGATCTTATAAAAATAAACTGCTGTATTGTTTGAGCTGTCGTTATAAATAGTGAGATTGACATTCACATTGCCCTGAAAAGCAGGATTGGTTGAATCCACAACCTGATCGGCATGATTGAGGTTTGTCCATTGTTTGATGAGCTCTGTGGCATTTTCGATATTCACGGTAGCGTCGGCTGTTCCATGAAAAATGGCAAGCTTTGGATAGGAGCCGGTAAAGCCCGGGTTCTGCGCCCTTACCAAGGCGCCCCATTGAGCTGGAGTATTTGTGACCCCCCCGGCTAAAGCAGTAAAAGCAGCTGTAGCATTGGTAGCCGATTTGTAGGGTGTGCCAGCCATGATGGCCCCGTCAGCAATCACATCGGGATAGGCAGCCATCATAACCGCAGTCATGGCCCCGCCTGCTGAAACACCGGTGACATAAATCCGGCTCGCATCGATCGAATAATTGGCTTTCATATAATCAATCATTTGTTTCACACTCAGGGCTTCGCCAACACCTCTGTTTACATCGGTGGTATCAAACCAGTTAAAACAAAGACTGCTGTTGTTGGCAGCAACTTGCTCGGGATAGATGACATAGAACTGATGCAGATCGGCCAGCTTGTTCCAGCCAGTCCAGGTTGAATATTCGGCAGCAGTAATTGTACAGCCATGCATCGCCACCACTAGCGGAGCCGGGCCGGTGATCCCCGCAGGTACATATTTATACATATTCAATGCCCCAGGGTTTGTGCCAAACCCGGTAACGGGTACAATGGCTTGTGAATAAAGGGCTAACTTTAAAGACACAAGCAGACAGGCGAGGGCTATTTTCTTCATGTGTAAGTCTGTTAGAAGTCGGTAGAATTTGAGTGGATCAAAAGTATTGAATTTTTTGGATACCCGAAAGAATGGCGGATGGAGCTCGAAAAACGAAACCCTTCTTATTTTTGTCGTCCATTCAAAGCGACTATGAAAACATTCCCCATCCTCCTCTTCTCTCTGCTCCTGTTTTCCTGCGGATTGATCAACCCGCCCGTTCAGTCCCGAAATGAAAGACCCACGACCACCGATTCTACCGCTCAGGCATCGGCCCGAAAGGATACATTACGCAATCAGCTCAGAACGATTTCTGAAGCATCACAGGGAACACTCGGGGTAGCTATCCTCAACCTGGAGAACCAGGATACACTAAACTTCAACGGCCACATGCATTTCCCGATGCAGAGTGTCTTTAAATTCCCCCTGGCCATGGCTGTGCTGCATCAAGTGGATCGGGGAACCATTAAACCTGACGCCTCCCTGCACTTCGGCAAGACCGATCTGCACCCAAATACCTGGAGCCCCATTTTCACCCGGCACCCCCAAGGCTTTGCCGATGTTCCGCTTTTTGATGTGCTGCGTTTTACGGTTACCCAAAGCGACAATAACGGATGCGACCGCCTCTTTAGCCTGATCGGAGGCCCCGATACGCTGAATAATTTTGTACACCACCTCGGCGTAAGCCAAATTCAGATTAAAGCTACCGAAGCACAAATGCATACCGACTGGGATACCCAGTTTACAAATTGGGCAGAGCCTCTTGCAATGATGCAACTGCTTAAAATCCTGTTCCAGGGTTCCTGTCTTTCACCTGCTTCGAATGACACCCTGTTGAAGCTGATGACCGAAACCGAAACAGGAGTCAAACGCATCAAAGGCCTCCTGCCCCCCGGCACACTCGTTGCACATAAAACCGGTTCAGGGCCCACAAACAAAGCAGGAATAACCTCGGCTACCAACGATGTTGGCATTATCACCTTGCCCAACAGAAAGCATGTTGCGCTTGTTGTGTTTCTCATGAACAGCGCTGCCGATGAAACCTCACGTGAGCTTACCCTTGCCAGGGTTGCACGCGCCACATACGACTACGCGGTGAAGAAATAAACTCCAGACAATTTCCCTATCTGTTCAAGCTACAGGATATTTTTCTGATCTGATAAAATTCATTCTATATCGATTAGATAGGGTCTACTGAATAAGTACTTCTTATCAATTGGCTAAGAGTTTTATAAAAGCATACCTACTTTAAGCCTACCACAATAAGCAGGTAGAAGCCAGAAAGTCACATCAAACCCGCCATAAAGCCAATGTTTAGCCAAAGCAAACCCGCCACAAAGCCTATTGAAAGCCACTTCAAACCCACCATAAAGCCAACACAAAGCCTATGTAAGACTTATTGAAACCCGCCATAATCCCGCCACGACTTAGAATAAATCAGATTTAATTCAATTGCTCAGAACCTAAACAGTTCTGGGCTTTTTGTTGTTCTTGTTTTGATGCTTTTGGCTCGGTTCTTTGAAATTTTGAAAGGTCAAACAAACTGGTTTCTCCTCAAAAAACTGAATCATCCCTCAATACCAGGCCTGGCAGCGAATATTTCAGTAATATTATACCCAAATCAAGAACTCCGGATGATTCTTTCTTTTTCCGCCAGACAGAGCTTACGGAAACCTTTTCAGGTAATTTCCCTGCCTCTTTTGGCCAAGCTTTATCGAAACGCATATTCTCTGCCCCAAAACCGGTTGCAAAGATTCATTACGGCCCCGGTATCCCGAAAGCTTCACAGATTGTTCCTTTCTCTGCATTTCACCGGCAGGGGCAGATTCAAGTATCAGGGGTCCCGAACGCAAACCGAAATTTTCTTCCGTTCAGCCAATACCCAGTTTCATAGTCTTTACCTGCCTCAATTCAGCTATTTTGAGGCAGAGACACTTGCCTTGCTCGATATCCTGATCCAACCCAACGATGTTTTTTATGATATTGGCAGTAATTGGGGACATGTTTCCCTGCATGCGGCAAGTCTTCCCGGATTCACAGGCGAGATCCATGCTTTTGAACCCATGCCGGCTACCTTCCCCGATCTGGTCAAGACGGTGAAACAAGCAGGTTTGGAGGCAACCGTCAGTTGTCATCACTATGCCCTTTCGGATACAAACGAACCTGGATATATGACTTTACCCGACGGTATCCACAGCGGGAACGCAACCCTTTCGATGGATACAAAAGGGGTCAGAACGGAAAGAAAGAAATTGGATGATCTGCATATATCTCCTCCCAACATCCTGAAAGTAGATGCCGAAGGGCATGAACCGAATGTCTTCGGAGGGGGTAAACAGATGCTTGCTGAACATACTCCCTATATAATCTTCGAAAATTTCAGGAAGCCCCAGGAACCTTTAAGTACCCTGCACCCGCTATTTATATTACAGGAGCTCGACTACGTTTTTTTTCTCCCCTTGTTCTATACCCTGTATGAGGGTATTCCGGTACACCAGGGAAGCCAGGATCATTTGCCCGACACGGCACCGGAGGCGCTCCTGGGTTTGTTCTTGTTTCAGGCTGAAGAACGATTTTTTCTGGACGAACAAATAAACATTTTCGCTTGTCACAAAAATCGTTTGGAAGAATTAAAACAACTCTTCAAAAATGCCCACCCCTCTTCCGATCTCCAGAGCGTATGAAAATTGATTGGATATCCCACCCAGATAAAACAGGTTTTGATAAAAAACAGTTTAAACCCTACAAATCAGGATTTATCCGGGTCATCTTCCTTGAGCACTTCAGATTCTTCTGCCCAATAGATGTCCATATAGGGAGCAATCAACGGGGCTTCTGTTGAATGCTTGCCTTCGAGCAAATCAATGATCTTCTGAAAATCCTTTTTTGTACTCTGAACCCGTTTTCTGGCTTTTTTATTCTTCTTTGATGCTTCTTTTGCCATGCGTTGTTGACGATTGCTTGGTTTCCGGATCCGACCCTAATCCTGAAACGTAGTTTCACCTCTGGATAAGTTCAGAGATCTGCCGGAGGTCGATAACATCAATTTTTTCCAGAAGATACGGCTGTATAGTCCGAAGGGTCTGCTCCTTAAAACAAAGGCAGCAAGACCAGAATGTTAATCTGTTGTTATCTCAAAGTTATAGGGAATTTTCCGGATAACCAAAAAAAGAGGTGCAATGACCGGCTAAATCAGATCTGGGATGGGTCGAAGAACAACTAATTGAAGTCTTGATTTTGAGGAACTTATGAAACAAAAACGTGCAGTAGTAAATATAAGCTGCTCCCTGTAAGCAATCAGATCTCTTCTCCCCCTGCGTGAATATGAAATCTCATTTTCTGATGGGTAAAACCGGCTTTTATCCAAAAATTGTCTGAAAATGCCTTTTATGACACGAACATAAGCCCTACTTTTACAGGCGTTTGATTCAGAAGAACCACCTGGCCAGAACCGGCTTCTCCGCAAAACTCAGATTTAACCATGCTTCGATTTTTAGCACACCTGGTATCCGTAATTATTAATCCATTGATGGCACCCACCTTTCTGTTTGCCATTCTGATGGTTTACTTCCCAACACTCGTTGCCTTTATTGAAACCCCTGGAAAACCGGGCCCCGTGCTTCTCATTTTTCTTACAACCTGCGTATTGATGTTCCTGATAATCTTTGTGTTACAGAAAATGAAGCTCATTTCCAGGATTACACTCGAAAACCAACGAGAGCGGTATATCCCCCAGGTAATCCTGAGCCTGATCTATTTGCTTATCACGGGGTATCTGGCATACAGATACGGGCTAAGAGATGGCTTCACGCTTTCGATGATTGCTAGTTCACTGACTGCCGTTGGAATAACCCTCATTAACCGGTTCTGGAAAATCAGTACCCATGCCTCTGGTGTGGCAGGTGTTTTTGGCATTGTTTCGGTGTTATTCCTGCATCACCAGGTAAATGGTTTCTTCCCGGTCTATTTGACTATCTGTTTTCTAACCCTGGCTGTTTGTCTCGCCAGGCTTTATCTCAAGGTACATACTCCCATGCAGGTAGTGTGTGGTTTTTTGTTGGGAGGGGTGAGCGGAGTGCTCCTCTTTTTTTATAAATAGAGTACGAGCCACCAACCGTACACTGGTGTTAGTGCTGGAGCCGCGAACAACGTGCATCTATCAAAATGCTTCTCCGGAATTAAAATATAAACCAGAAGTACCCGGCCCGATTCCCGAATCAATACCCATATTCAGGCGTTCTGCTTTGTTGATCATGATACGAAGACATAGGCCGGCCACATATTTCATGTCAGGCCAGTAGAGCTGACTGAAGGTGGGCTCCACTTCTGCTGCCGAAACAAACGCGGTTAAGCCGATAGCTCTCCAAACCGGAAACCGGTATTCGGCTTGTGCGGCAATCATGAGCTTATCCCTGTACCGCCCGTAATAATACCCTCGCATCAGCATATCTCCTCCAATACAGGACATCTGTCTCCAGGGAACATCACCGGTATTGTAATCAACCATACCCTGCAAGCCCAGAACATGTCTTCCCCCGAAATTGATAAAGTCGCGGATATCGAGTGTGTAATTATTGAAATAATGATCACCACCCAGGCTTTTTTGGTTGAATACGCTCGAAAATTCGACCAATAAACCCTTGTAGGTATTCAGAATGTTGTCTCTCGAATCATATAAAAAATCGAATCCGGCACCCGATGTGACGCTTCCCTGATACCCGGAAACCTTCAGCACATCCAAGGGGCCACCTGGGCTATAGGTAACATTACTGAGGTTTACATATTGATAGATGAGGCCGACAAAATAGCGGGAACCTACACGGGTAAGCAGACGCTGATCAATACTGATCAGATCGTACGAAACCGATTGTTGCATAGCCTGGGTGGTATTCGGGCCTACACCCCAGTACAGGTCCGGGAATTTGTTGTAAAAATTTGTTCCCTTGAGGAAGAACCGCTCATCTTTAAAGATCAGGTTGTTTTTAACCTGGGCCAGAAGTTGCTTTTTCTCGGTGTAATCAACATACGATTCGGTGTTTGATTTCCGGGTAGCCGAATCGGCATTGGGTGAAATCCTGAAGACTTGCAACCAATAGATTCCTCCCGAAAGTCCGGTTTCTGGTTTCCGGCCAAGCTCCGGAGCGATGACATAACTTTTATTTTTAAAAATATTGGTGAATTTGTCATACAGCGAAGCTTTCCCGCTATCTGTTTTTGCCGGTAAAGCCACCCTGGCTGTATCAGAAATTTGAGAGAATACCGGATGAAGGAGGAGGAAGAAGAAAAAGAAGAGGATCCCTGCTGTATTCTTCATATAATTTCGAATGGCGCAAAAGTACACAAATTGTTTTAAAATTGTTAACTCTGTCACCGACCCTCAAACCCTTCGTCAAGCCTCCCCCTGAATCAAAACAAACAGCACATCAGCCTGATATCCAATAGGCTACATTCTATATGGGGAACAGACTCAGACTACCTACCCAAATTGACCTGTCCCATCATTTTTCCCTGTCTTTTCAGAAAATAGCTACCTTTGCCCGTTATTTCTCCCGAAGAACTGCATGACGAAGAAAAAGATCATTTTCCTGGTTGGTTCCCCAAACCAAACAACCCAAATGCACCGGATATCATCTTTTCTTTCAGATGATTATGATTGCTATTTCAGCCAGCTTTTTGCAAACCATTTTATGATACGGGCAACCGTTAAACTGGGTCTTCTTGATCATACCGTTCTGGCCGGAGAGTTTAAGGCACGCGCTGACAAATACCTGACAGTCAATAAACTTAAAAATGATTACCGTACCACAATTTACAACAATACCTACGACCTGGTAGTTGCCTGCACGGATATGATTGTTCCAAAAATCTTTACCGGAGTAAAAACCATCTGGATCCAGGAAGGCATGATTGATGAGCTAACCCTGGTTGCCCGCATTACCAAATTCTTCAAGTTGCCACGTTATTTTGCCATAGGCACTTCGCTCAATGGCTCATCCAATATCTGCGACATTTACTGCGCTGCTTCCGAGGGTTACAAAAACCACATTGCAGGAATGGGAACCGATCTTTCAAAAATTTGTGTCACCGGCATCCCCAACTTTGATAACATCGAAGAAGAAAACCGGAATAACAATTTTCAGCATCATGATTATGTGATGGTTGCCACTTCCGACATCCGCGAATGTCTGCGGCAGGATAACAGACCGGAATTCATCCGGAATGCGGTTCAAATTGCAGCAGGCAGGAAACTACTCTTTAAGCTCCATCCAAACGAAAAAATGGAAAGAGCTATTGCAGAAATCAAGGAACACGCACCTGCTGATACCCTTATCTATACCGATGGAAATACCAACCACATGGTAGCAAATTGCTGCGAACTTATTACCCAATTTTCTACCGTGGTATACGTCGGTATCATTCTGGGAAAGAAGGTTCATTCGTATTTCGATCTGGCTGATCTGCACCGGCTGCTGCCATTACAAACCGGTGGCCATTCGGCCCGGATGATTTCTGATATCTGCCGGGGTTATATTGAATACAGCGGCTCTGGCAGCCAATTCCTAAAACATTATTCTCCTGTCAACGCATTCTCTCTTGCAAGTGCCAGCTAAGGTACTCACCATAATCCAGGCCCGTACAGGCTCAAGTCGTTTACCCGGCAAGATTCTGTTGCCTCTTGCAGGCAAACCCCTCCTCATTCGAATGGTTGAACGGATCCGGAAAAGCCGACTCTGCGGAACGGTGACCGTTGCTACTACTACCGAATCTGCCGACGATGATGTTGAAAAGCTATGCATGAACGAGGCGATTTCCTGTTTCAGAGGTCACCCTACAGACTTGCTCGACCGACATTACCAACTCGCAAAAAAAATCGGGGCGGATCTTGTTTTGAAAATCCCATCCGACTGTCCGCTCATAGACCCTGCAATCATAGACAAGGGAATACAGTATTTTCTCTCTGAAGATTCAAAATATGACTATGTAAGCAATCTCCACCCTGCTTCATACCCCGATGGAAATGATGTTGAAATCATGAGCTTTCAGTCGCTCGAAACAGCCTGGAAACTTGCCCAAAGAGACCTGGAACGAGAACACACGACCCCATATATCTGGGAAAACCCAGGGCAATTCCGAATTGGTAACTTTGCCTGGGAATCGGGCAAAGACTATTCCATGTCGCACCGCTGGACGATTGACTATCCAGAGGATTACACCTTTATTGAAAAGATCTTTGCCGAGCTATATCCCTCAAATCCAAACTTTGGTCTGAGTGATATCCTCCACCTACTTGCAGAACGCCCTGATATTTTTGAAATTAACAGCAAATACGCCGGGGTAAACTGGTACCGCAACCACCTGAACGAACTCAAAACCATTAAACCCGAACAAACCAAACACCTATAACATGACCGAGGATAAACGAAAAGAGCTCGAAAGCATTTCTCTCAGGGTAAGGGAACACATCATCAATCTGAGTACCGATGGCGGTTGTTTTACCGGAGCATCGCTGTCGTGTACCGACCTGCTTGTCTATTTATATGCTGATTTTCTAAACCTGCATAAAGGGAACTTACAAGATCCTAACCGTGATTATCTCTTCCTGTCCAAAGGCCATGATGTGCCTGCCATGTACGGCACTTTTGCTGAGTTGGGGATCATGGATAAGGACCGTTTGAAAAACCATTTGCAGACCACCGATTCGGTTTATTGGCACCCAAACCGGAATGTTCCCGGCGTAGAGTTTCATTCGGGTTCCCTGGGGCACCTCCCTTCAGTGGCTATGGGTGTTGCTCTGGACGTAAGGATGAGAAAGCAAAACAACAAGGTGCTGGTCATTACCGGCGACGGTGAGTTGAATGAAGGCTCTGTTTGGGAGGCCGTGCTCGTTGCGGCTGCCCACCAATTGAATAACCTTACCTTTGTGGTTGACCGGAACCAGTTTCAGGCGAATGTGGCTACCGAAGACCTTATTCCACTCGAACCCTTGACAGATAAATTCGAAGCATTCGGGTGCAGTGTACAGCGTATCAACGGACACGACTTCGAAGCGCTGGAAAAAGCATTTCGCGCCTTGCCTTTCGATTCAAAAAAACCCAGCGTAATCATTGCCGATACCGTTCGCGGAAAAGGATTGCCAAGCATTGAAGCGCGTGCCGACCGTTGGTTTTGCAATTTTAACAAAGACGAAATCCAAAGCCTCCTCAAAGAACTGCATGGGGCCGATACCACAAATCTTGAGTCAGAAACACTAATTGTACGATAATCCATGAGCTACGAAGAACTCCTTAAAGAAATGGCCCTGGCCGATGAACGAATGGTGGTAATGACAGCCGAAAACCGTGCCCTGGTCCGTAATCTGCCTGCTGTATTGAAAGACCGGTTTATCGATACCGGCATTACCGAACAATGCATGATTGGTGCTGCCGCCGGTCTGGCATTGCGGGGCCGGATACCGGTTGTACATGCCTTGTCGGCTTTCCTGAGCATGCGTGCTTTTGAATTCATCCGCACCGATGTTGGGATCGCAAACCTGCCTGTAAAACTCAGCAGTTTTATCCCTGGTTTCCTTTCCGATGGCAACGGCCCTACACACCAGGCAATCGAAGATGTGTCGCTGATGCGTGGAATCCCCGGTATGCAGGTATTCGCCCCGGCTGATGAGCTTGACCTGGTCACTGCGCTCCCCAAAATCTGGGGTTCTCCTCATCCTTCGTATGTGCGTATCAATATCCGTAAAACTGATTTTAAACACGATCCGAATTTCGAAATCGGAAAGGCCGAAATCATTTCAACAGGCACAGATGTAACCTTGCTGGTATATGGTCTTCTGTTCGAAGAAACACTCAAGACAAAAATCTTGCTCGAGAAAGAAGGTCTGTCGGTTGGTATGATCAATATGCGTTCATTGAAACCGATCGATGAAAAAGCAATCCTCGAAGCGGCCCGGAAATCGCAACTCCTGGTAACGATCGAAGATCATTTCCAGACCGGTGGTCTTTATACTATCGTGGCCGAAACGTTCCTTCGCCACCAATGCACGGCTCACGTCCTTTCCCTGGCTCTTGCCGAAAAATGGTTCAAACCGGCTCTCCTTGCCGAGGTATTGAAATACGAAGGATTTACAGGCGAAAAGATGGCCGCAAAAATCATGACCGAACTCTCAAAAAAAACCGTTTCAAAAGCATAAGCTATGGCCAACAAAGTTGAATTCAACGCAAACTATCCCGACACAACTCATTCAGACGAACTGTATGCACGGGCTACAAAAATAATGCACCCCGTGACCCAAACCCTGGCAAAGGGGCCCGGTCAGTTTAGTAAGGGCGCTTCTCCCAAATACCTCAAACGCGGCAAGAATGCCCATGTATGGGATGTGGATGGGAATGAATATATCGACTATAATATGGGCATTGGTCCCATATCCCTGGGTTATTGTTACGACAAGGTAGACGAAGCCATCGTCAGACAATTGAAAGACGGCATCACCTTTTCTTTGATGCACGAAATGGAAGTGGAACTGAGCGAGCTCGTACACTCCATCATTCCGAACGCCGAATCGATCCGAATCAGCAAAACAGGGGCTGATGTGTGCAGCGCCGCCATCCGGATTGCACGTGCTTTCACCGGACGCACCAAAGTATTGTGTTGCGGTTACCACGGCTGGCACGACTGGTATATCGGCATCACCAGCCGCGACAAGGGAATCCCTGCCGAGGTAAAAGACCTCACGAATACGTTTGATTACAACAACATCGAATCCGTGATCGATTCGCTCGACAGCGATACGGCCTGCGTGATCCTCGAACCCTTTATCTTCGAAGCGCCCAAGGATAATTTCCTTCAAAAACTTCACGATGCCTGCAAAAAGAACGGGACCCTGCTCATCTTTGACGAAATGTGGACCGGATTCCGTATCGCACTCGGGGGGGCACAGGAATATTTTAAAGTAACCCCCGATCTGGCAGTCTACTCAAAAGCGTTTGCAAACGGAATGCCCATTTCGCTGCTTACCGGCCGCAAAGATGTGATGCAGCTCTTCGAAAAAGAAGTGTTCTTCTTCACCACCTTTGGAGGAGAAGCCCTGTCGATGGCAGCTGCCATTGCCACCATCACCGAAATGAAAGAAAAGAATGTATCGGCTGTACTCGATAAAAAGGGCGCATTGCTCAAAGACGGGTACAATAAAATTGCCGAAGAACTGGGTATTGCCTCCTTCACCAAATGCTCGGGTTACAATTGCCGCACCATCGTTACGTTTGATGCATCCGCAGGCGATCCGTTAATACTGAAAACTTTTGTGCAGCAGGAAATGATCAAACGCGGCATCCTCTGGGCCGGGTTTCACAACATGTGTTTTACACATTCGGATGAAGACATTGCCTATACGCTAAAAGCATACCGTGAAGTGCTCGCCATGTTGCGTGATGCGGTAAAAGAAAACACAGTTGCAACGCTTCTGAAGGGCGAACCGCTCGAAGCGGTATTCCGCAAAGTGAGCAACTACAACATCAAACCCAAAGCAGCAGCCGCTAAGAGCTAACGTATGGAATTATTTTCACTCAAAAATAAAACAGCAATCGTAACCGGGGCCTGTGGGCTGCTCGGGGCAAAACATGCTGAGGCCCTCGCCGCAGCCGGAGCCAACGTGGTACTTGCCGATATCGATGAAACCCGCTGTCGTAAAAATGCAGCCGCACTCGGCAAGAAACACTTAGGGCTTGGTCTGGATGTTACCAGTGAAGCTTCCCTGAAGACCGGCAGAGATCAGATCCTTGAAAAATACAAACATATAGACGTGTTGGTTAACAATGCCGCAATCAACGACATGTTCGAGAACCCGCTCCTGGCAGGCAAACAAAGTATGTTCGAAAACTACCCCCTCGAAATGTGGGAGAAATCGTGGAAGGTCAATGTAACCGGTGTATTTTTGTGTTCCCAGGTGTTCGGTACACCCATGGCCAAACAGGGTCACGGAAGCATCATCAATATTGCTTCTACCTACGGAATGGTAGGGCCCGATCAAAGCATTTACAAGGATAAAAAAGGGAAGCATAAATTTTACAAATCGCCCTCCTATCCGGCCACAAAGGGTGCGGTGATCAATTTCACCCGTTACCTGGCCGCATATTGGGGCGAACGCGGGGTTCGTGTGAATACGCTTTCCCCTGGCGGAGTTGAAAATAACCAGGATGATTATTTTGTACAGAACTATACACAGAAGACATTATTAGGCCGGATGGCAACACCTTCGGATTATAAAGGGGCATTGATATTTCTGGCATCCGAGGCCTCAGCATACATGACAGGTGCAAACCTGGTTGTGGATGGGGGATGGACAGCAATCTAACAAGTGTATATGACTGAAAACATCAATCGGGCAAGAAAGATTAAACTGCTGCTCACCGATTCTGACGGAGTACTTACCGATACCGGTGTGTATTACGGCGCCGGAGGAGAAGAACTCAAACGTTTTTCGATACGCGACGGCATGGGAGTAGAACGGCTGTGGAAACTGGTGAATGTGGAGACCGGGATCATGACCGGTGAACTGTCGCCTTCGGTGGCCAAGCGCGCCGAAAAATTGAAAATCCAGGAACTCCACCTGGGCGTAAAAAATAAACTGGAACTCCTGCACCAGATTATCAGCAGGAAAAACTTAAATCCCGAAGAAATCGCCTACATTGGCGATGATGTGAACGACCTTGAAGTATTAAACGTGGTTGGTTTTGCCTGCTGCCCGTCAGACGCCATGAACCTTATCCACCACGCTATTCATTATAAATGTGCAAGCCCTGGAGGCAATGGATGTTTCAGGGAAGTGGCAGAATTCATTATTCACAGTAAACTGTAAAGACTAACAAACCGTAATTCAGAAAAGAGATGAGACTTGTAAACCTAAGAAACGACAAAAAGATAGGAGATGGACAACCCTCCTATATTATCGCTGAAATCGGCATTAACCATAACGGTTCGCTCGACATCACCAAAAAGCTCATTGATGCTGCCGTTGAGTGCCATTGCGATGCGGTCAAGTTTCAGAAACGTACCCCCGAGCTTTGTGTTCCCGCAGATCAGTGGGAAGTGATGCGCGATACCCCCTGGGGCCGTATGAGCTATATCAATTACAAACGCAAGACGGAGTTCGGCATGGATGAATACTCAGAAATCGACTCCTACTGCCGTAAAAAAGGAATCGACTGGTTTGCTTCCTGCTGGGATGAACCATCGGTTGATTTTATTGAACAGTTTAATCCTGTGCTGTACAAAATGGCTTCGGCTTCATTAACAGATCATTCGCTTATCAAGAAAACAAAGGCTACCGGCAAACCACTGATGCTATCCACCGGAATGTCGACCATCAACGAAATTGTCGAAGCCGTAAAAGTCATAGGCACTGATAACCTCCTCATCGCACATTCTACTTCTTCCTATCCTTGCCCCCCCGAAGAATTAAACCTGCGTATGATCAACACCCTGCAGGAAATGTATCCCGAAACACCGATTGGTTACTCGGGTCATGAAACAGGTCTTGCCACAACCGTGGTTGCCGTTGTTATCGGAGCCTGTTTTGTGGAACGCCATTTCACCCTCGACCGGGCCATGTGGGGTTCTGATCATGCCGCATCGGTAGAAGTGCCGGGTATGGCCAAGCTGGTGCGTGATATACGCGCTGCCGAGGTAGCCCTTGGAGATGGCGTGAAAAAGGTATACGAAAGTGAGTTGGGACCTCTGAAACGACTGCGCAAATACCCGATCGCTCAACTGTAATGTGCTGATTGAGACGATTGAGGTTATTCAGAATGGTACAAGCCGCTCAAACGGTTCCGCCAGTACGTGATCCTGCTCACCCGAAACGGTGAAAGCATGGTGTACTTTTGAGAAAGTGCGGCCTCCCGGTTTTTACATTGCGTGAATCATGCGCGGTATGATCCAGATGCCGAACTTCTTTTTCATTACTCATTCAACTAAATCACGTTAGATTTGTCGCAAAGCACTGTTCTTTATATGACCTCCTCCATCATGCTTACGAGCGTGGTGGCGTTTATCTGGCTGGAACGAACCTACCCTTACCGGAAAGGATTACCCTTTTTGCGGGAAGGAATTTGGTCTGATTTCTTTTGGTATTCGGTAGTCCAGAATTTTGTGTTGCAGATTGTCATCTTCGATTACCTCATCCACCCCATTGATATTCATTTCAACCTCTCTCGTCTGCACCTTGTTTCAGCTTGGCCGGTGGCATGTCAGGTGCTCTTCTTTTTGTTCCTCCACGATTTTTACATTTATTGGTTTCACCGTTGGCAGCACAATTCAAAAATCCTCTGGAAAACACACGAGGCTCATCATTCTGCCCGGGCAGTAGACTGGATTGCGGGTTCCCGCTCGCATGCGTTGGAGATTCTCATCAATCAAACCATCGAGTTCCTGCCCATCGTAGCCCTGGGTGCCGATCCAATGGTGGTACCGATCAAGGCTTGTTTTGATGGGGTCTGGGGCATGTATATCCATTCCAACATCGATGTACGGTCGGGCAAGCTGCAATACTTTATCAACGGGCCCGAGATGCACCAGTGGCACCATGCCGATGAACAAGAAGTATTCTTTGCCAACTACAGCACAAAATTTGCCATCTGGGATTGGCTCTTCGGCACGGCTTATCTCCCAAAAACAAAACCCACCAAGTATGGCCTCCCGTATGCATATCCGGATGATTATTTTTTACAAACCCTGGCCATTGTAAAAAAGGTGGATGAACAAAAGCTGCTCCGGTTTAAATTCTTCAAAAGCTATCACGGTCTTGGGACTAAATTCCTTCAACTCTTCAAGGGACCTCAGGCGGTAACAGCCCGGAAACAGGAAGAACCGGCAGCACCTGTTCAACGCTCCAGAGCAGCTCACGAAAAAAACCTTCCCGAATGATGTCTTGGCTTTATGTACTGATAGCATCCCTTTGCGAGATTTGCTGGATGTATTGTTTGAAATATTTCAAATGGCGTGACCTCTATTCGTTCAGGTTCAACCATCTCCTGCTGAGCAAGGCAAATCTCCTGTTGCTGGTTCCGGGTTTCGGGTATGTCCTGTTCGGAGTGGGAAACATTGTTTTCTTTTCAAAAGCCATGCATGGTATTTCGGCCTCCAAAGCCTTTGCCATCTGGATGGGTGTGGCCTTGATCGGTTCAAAACTGGTTGATTCATTCCTGCTTAAGGAGGCGGTTACCCCCATGCAGCTGGTGTTTTTAGGGCTTATTTTGATCGGGGTTGTGGGGCTGAAGATGGTGAATTAAGTGCTAGATCTCCTGGACTGACATGTACTGAATATGCCCCGGAGGCATCCCTACCTGCCCCAGAGATAACTAAACGCCAAACCAACGGAATAAAAAGTCCGGGTGCAATCCAACTCATAAGGCGGCCCAAAAGAAGTCCAAAGCGAAGGTGGCGGGTTCGCAGGATAAAGTGAGTATCTACAAACGACTTCGATTTTGAACATATTTTTCTTCATACACATCTTCGCGACACCCATACCAAGTTGAATCTGGGGATTGAAGACATAAAAATGATTATTGACCGGAGGCGTGTTTGACAGAACCCCGTTATTAAAATCCGGAAGGGTCCCCAAATCAGGCACAAGAGCGCCTGACTGAGTTCTTAGCACGTTGTTCTCAAACAGATACAGGCTGGGTGAGATTCCAACAGTGAAATAATAAGTTCTGGCAGAGCGGCCATTTAAATAATAGTTCAATTTAACCGGTAAATCAAGGTATCCTACATCCTGTTTAATCATTTTGCCATTGGCTGTGCTGTCAAAGAGATAGCCTTGATTCGTCATACCATCTTTGATGCTGTATTGCATACCAAAACTTAAGCTCAGGTGCTGGTTCAGTTCGCAAAGCATCTCTATACCCGCAGTAAATGATAACTTTGGCTGAAGCTTCCTACAGATAAATTGAATATCGTTTCGTAATGGATCGAGACCAGTATTGGTGAGTAATGCTGAGGAATAGTCGGGTGAAAAGATTGGGCCAAGGTATATTTTTTTTACACGCATGGAGTCCTGAGCATACCCAGCTGAGCTTTGCAGGAGCATTACTCCGGCAAGAATACCTGTTTTGAGCATTAGAGACGTTATTTTTTTCACGACCAAATTGATTTTTCACGTACAGCTTACACGCTCCGTTGTTTTCAGATGCTCAGAAAAAGACCACGAACATCCCACTAATTTTATAGGCCCCAGAGGTAACTAAAAGCCAACCCACAGGAATAATAGGTGCGGCTACAATTAAGCAGTACGTATTGAGCGCCGTTATGCATATTTGATCCCGTGAAATAAGATTCGTCATTCCCTATAGGCGGGTTAGCAGGTGAAAGACCGATACGATATACAAGTTCAATCCGGAAACGGCTTTCCTTATGATTTAGGGTATATCCAAGACCACAATGCAACTGAGCATTGATGGCATTAACTCCGGAATGAATAATTGCCTTGCCATATCCGATCTGAGCGGGATGATAAAGATCTACTAGTGGGTCACGGCTTATTTCCCAATCATTCTCTGTCGCGAACAAAAAAACACTCGGCGAGATGCCGGTCATAAGATAAAAAGATCTCCTTTTCTTACATAGGTAATAATTTAGTTCAATAGGCAGATCCAGGTAATTAAGATTATGCTTTAACCATTCTTGGGTATAAGGATACTCCATTTCTGTTACTCGATTCGCTATATCCCTCTCGCTGTACTCCACTCCGATATTTATCGACATCCGGCGAGATATTTGAAAAATAAGATTGAGGCCCCCTGTAAAAGCAAATTTACCTGTCAGGCCAGAGTCATAATAAGCACCTAGACTATTTATCTTACCGAGACTCGCCCACGTATAATCCGGGGAAAGTAGAGGGCCAATGAACAGTTTTTTCACACGTACAGTATCCTGAGATAAAACAGGAAAACACTTTATGGCCAGGAGTAGTAAAAATAAATTTTTCATTTTCATGATGCACATTTAAGTTATGTTTTATTAATAGTATTCCCTAGGCTAATTATAGTTAGTAATTTTCTCGGCGACTACTCATGAACAATTTTTTGAGTTTTGACCAACCCATCACCTGTTATTACTTTTGCCCAATATATTCCCCTCGCCTCTAAACGCAAATCCAACATCCAACTATTCAGTGAATAATCGCCATTCGAGTAAACCAGTTCGCCCTCTGTATTATAAATATACAGACGTCCTTCTTTTCCATCCAGAGTACTGAGGGTAAACAACCCGTTATTGGGGTTTGGTTGCACTGTAAGAGAGAGCGAGTTGGTTTGTTCTGCGTTCGTAAAAACCGGGTTTTGAGTCGGCGGTTTCCTGGATGTGGTACGTGGTAAAATCACGTCTGGGGAACACGATAAACCGGGATTAATCGTTGCGCTGAAATTTGAACCCGGGAGGGCACTAAAGCCATCGCCTAAACTTACCTCATTACCTGCGATAAAATTAACATTTGTATTGGCTGAGACGATGTCGTTTGTAGCCGTTATGATACGCGCAGCATGATAGTCCAGGCTGTAATTACTATTGTCTCCGGTGAGTGTGTTGCGAATCGGTGAGATACGGAGATAGTTGGCTGGTGGAGCCGTATTTGAGACTGCATCAGAAAAGAAGTCGTAACTCAGCTGGAGCCCCTGGCAATTACCCTGCATATCAAAGATACTCACTTGCCCGTCACAATTGCGTAAGGTAACCAGTCCCGCGTTTGTGGCACCGGGGCAGGTTTTCAGTGCAGCCATTAATCCGTTTTGCCACTTTTGTGCATATGTGAAATTATTTAAATTGCTCATGCCGTTTCCTGTATTGTAGGATGCTCCGTTTGGCATGTGTTCACCATCCGGAAAGGCCTGTGAGCCAATCAAGGTGAGCTGTGAAGACGTTGCGTCAATACCACAGACTATGAATTGTCCATCAAAACCACTGTGAGTGACCACCTGGTCGAAACCGGTTCCCAGAAAATCTCCACTTGCGATTCCGTCCCAATCGACGGACGAACCCGCAGGAAAAGTGTATATACGGGCAGAACTCAAAGACCAGGGTGTGTTTGAAAGCGAATAAATTGTAACTGTGCCAGAATTATCTGCCACCGCAAATTCAGCTCCACCGCCATACGCTGAGTTATTGAAATAATGTCCCACGGTCACTCTCGCTATCTGATTTGTAGGGATGGTAAGATTCAGTCGTTTAACTGTAAATGGAGATACAACATTATTGGGATCAAAATAGACCAAGGATAATTCACTGTGGTTATCTAGCAGCAAAACCTCATCGCCGGGGTGATTCGGATCAAAGTCTCCCGTGGTGGCGGCTGTTATACTCAGACCCGTCAGAAATGGAGCGCTCAACAGAGAGCTCATGGTGCTGCCTTTCTGACATAAAATATCAATATCATTATTCGCTCCAATCACGATCAAGGCGTCTGGACCAGCGGATGACCCAAGAAACTTACCAGCAAGCAGATCAACGATGGGTTGGTGTACATCTGTTTTGGTAGTCAGTGTCGGAAGCATCCACTTTGTTGCCGGGTTTACGATACTGGAAATCAATTCATTTTTGGTGGTTCCTATCATCACCTGCGCCATACCGCTACCTGCAAAATCCCCCGAGGTTACACTGGTATAAAACAAACCACCGGCCGGAATTGAAGAAGCAGGGACTAAGGACGCTGAAATAGAAACCGGGTTAAAAATGTTCCTAAAGGTTGTGCCCAGAAAATTTTCTGTGTTCTCAGCAAGGGCAAGCTGAGCATACCCCTGAATATTGGGGTCGTTGGCCGAACAGGCTGCGGGCGCGTATAATGCCATGGGGGCGTATTTATCTGATATTATGCTATAGATATACGGATTATAGGCGGTAAAGACCACGTATGGAGCGATGATATCAAGATTACCCGTCACTGAAATTGGCATGGGATGACCGCATTTAGCTCCTGCCGCACAGGGCTGCTCGCCTGAAAAGCAGTTATTGAATTTCCCTGGAGCCTGATAAGATAATGTTGCGAATGTCATACCCAGTTCCTGCATCCACGTGATGTTGAAATAGCTCGTATATCCAAACAGATAACACAGGTTAGCAAAATCAAAGGTGGCGCTACCATGCGCCAGATCTTCGGCTACATTATACTCATAATCTGAACTCCAAAATACGGTGAAAGGATGGCAGGCATTTTCACTGATCTGGTTTTTAATGTCAGTTGCGATTTGCGCAATGTATCTCGATTGATAAAACCCCACCGGATGCTGGGAAAACTGGCTATTGACGATAGGCAATTGATCTAACCACAAGAGCACAGATCCCATGCTAGCCTGCATGTTGAGTTGTCCAAATGGGTTTGAGGATGGTAGATTGTCATTATAAAATCCAGAGCTGGTTACATCTCCACAAGGAGGATGAATTGTTCCATTTTTCCACCCGGTAGCCAACCACCAATCAACCCCCTCGTAGACCTTCGCACTCAGCCAATGTGCGAATTGAAGATAGGTTAATGGATGTTTGGATGAAGTATTTGTTACCTCGAAAGGTACGGGGCTATAGAGGATACCGGTAAAATCACTGTCAGTTGACATCAGATACAAAAATTCAGCCATTGGATAGAGTAAAGCCCCATCCTGTGCTGTTTCGTATTCATTATACTGACAGTCTGATTTACCCCGGTTATGAGACCAGCTCTTGCTGCTGCTAACAACATCTGCAATATCGGTTATGTTACAGCCCGCTGCCACACCTGTATTGAAGGGAAAGCCAAATGAAGCAGCCGTTGAAGTGGTAAATATATTTGCAAGATTGTCATCACGCCTATCCATAATTCGTTGAACGTGTATAGCGAATTGATCCATGTACTTTTGATCCTTCGTAACCTTATACATATCCAGATAGCCACGGAGATAGGAAGGTTCACAAATAGAAACCTCACAAATACAATTCGTGAGCATAGATGTGCATTGGCCTGGCGGAGAACTGGCCGGTCCGATGCTGTTATTGAAAATGTCGAACGCATTTCGGTAAGTCTGGGCACTTATCAATTGCGTACTAAGCAGAACCCAACCAAGACATATTATAGTTTTCATGTTATCAGAATATAATTTGATAAATGTTTTGTTTAATCGTCAACATTTTCATAGCTATTCCTGAATCAGCGAATGAAAAAACAGAATCCCTCACTTCCGCTCCAAACCCCTCATCCGTTTCTCCATTTCCTCGATCCGTTTGTTTTGTTCAACGATGTAGAGGGTAAGCTCTTCCACTTTTTTTAGCAGTAGTACATCCATTTTTCCAAGATCGGCCCCGTTTTGTTTTACTTCATTTTCGGACGGGACGTCAGGGAGGTGTTTTTCTTTTAGATAAAATCGTTCCACATCCTTTAGCAGTGGTAGTTTATAAGTACTCTCGAACACATAATCCACCCAATTACTTAGGGAAACGAAACAGGACTGAGCCACCATTTTACCCGATACGGTAAGTATTGCATCGGCATTGGCTGTGCCCGCTGTTTGAACCTGTGTGCCGATATGGGTTGGGCCCAGATACACCCGTCCGCCTCCACCCCCTGTGCAGAGTGCTACATTGCCTCCCGATTTTCCGGTACAGATGGCCACACTCCGGCCACAATAGTAATTGATCAATAATCCGGCCGTGGTACCTCCCGGCCCGAGCACCTGTGATCCACCAAACTCAATCATACCGTTAGCCCCGTCGAAGCCCAGGGTCAGTGGGTGAAACGCTTTGGTTGCATCGTAGCCCCCGCAAACCAGTGTACCATTAAACCCATTGATGGTGGTAAGCGCTGCCGAGCCGCAAAACAAAGGCTGGGGTTGAATACTACGCAGACTACTCCGGGCGGGATTGGCACTGTCGCCAAACAAAAATATTTCCGGATTTGATCCCCTGGCCGGGATGTAGGCAATCGTTTTGTTCACCCCGAAATTCAGCCCTCCCTTCGTCTCAAAATTTCCTTTGATAACCAGGTTCGAATCGACCAGCAAGGAACTGTTTGTATGGATTTTTCCGGCCACATCGAGCTTAAAGACCGGCTGCGACAAACCGACACCCACATTCCCGGCCGATTGAACATTTAACAAGGTATGACCCGATACCCCAGTATTGAGTTCGAGATTGGCCGTTGCCAGCAATTTGTTGGAAAGAAGGGTTGTAGCCCAGAGTGATCCCGTGGTGACGATGTCTCGGCTACTGGTAAGAACGCCTGCAATTTTAACCGACCCGTCGGCATTAATAAGTATAGCTTCATGTTTGTTGGCCTGTATGCTCAGCGGCACACTGTCTGTTGTACCCAGAAAATTTTTCGGATACGCGGTGCCCGAAGTTCCTGAAAGGCTCCAGGCTTTGACCGGCAATGTTCCGGCATCCGGATTGCTGGTTTGTGCAATCACCCGGGCGTTGAGCTGGATCATCAGAAAGAACAGGAAAGCTGTTTTCAGACAGGAGATGGCTGTATGATCAGCACAACGCTTCGGAAAACACGAGGAGTACGGAGAGGCAGGATTCATGTTCATGGAAGGTTTGTTTTGATATTGTTTAAACAAAATACGTATGTGAGAATCCGAAAGGGTTCTGTTAAAAAAATCAGAGCCAGGAATGGCTTCCCTCGTTTTCAAGAGTGAGCGAACCTCTTTCTGCTAAAATCTGACACAAAGAACGCAAGTTCATGCGCTGACGTAAATGACCGAAATCAAAAATAAATGTGATCTTGGTCACAGTTTCATACACTGTATGTATATACAAGTGGTTCTATGTATAACATTTCGTTGCTACCTAATTGCCTGCAATATCCATACAGATCGTTTATGCCGATTGAAATGTGGCCGGAAGACTCATTGTGATGAAGAATTGCCTAAATGGGCTATCAGGAGTTCTCAAATAGATAACGAGAGAACAAAAAGGGATAAAGAGCGGAGAAAAAACGAAAGCAGTATTTTTGAGTGTTCGGAAGCATGGGATAAAAAAGCCGTCTCGTGCTATGTAGCTGAGGGTTACCGATGAACCACCCGATCAGATTCAATTCCTCAAAAACAAGATATCATCCAGGCTTGATACAACATCAGCCCTTGTATGAAGCACAAAAACTGTAAATTGCTGTCGTCAAGTGGTTTATTTGCAGACCTGCCAGTTTCTGTATCAAAGATCTGCTCGTTAGCGCCGGATGATGCAGAGAGTTATTCACTGATCAATAAAATAAAACGAATACGCATTTCTGTGTCAACATCCCAAAAACTAATACGAGGCCTCGGGTTAAAAGAAGCCACCGCACTCAACATGATAGACATGGTGGGGATCGGTCCGTTTATCACCATTCCGTTTGTGATCGGAGCGATGAACGGGCCTCAATGCATCCTTGCCTGGTTATTGGGAGCATTGCTGGCGTATATGGATGGGTGTGTCTGGGCAGAACTGGGCGCAGCTTTTCCTCAGGCCGGGGGCAGCTATATATTTCTAAAGAAATTGTATGGAGAAAAAAAATGGGGATCTGTCTTTTCCTTTCTTTATATCTGGCAAACCGTTTTGCAGGCGCCGCTTGTCATTGCTTCGGGCGCTATCGGGTTTGCCCAATACCTGAATTACCTGCTGCCTCTTACTCTTGTTCAACAAAAATGTGTTTCCGGAGCGCTCATTGTGCTGCTCGCGGCACTTTTATACCGTAAAATAACCGATATCGGACGTATCTCTGTTTTTATGTGCATCGTGGTGGCTGGCACCTTGCTTTGGGTGATCATTGCGGGACTCACACATTTCCATTCATCACTGGCATTGGATATTCCGGCCAATGGCGTTGATTTTACACCTGCTTTTTTTGCAGGTTTGGGCATGGCCAGCATTAAAACAATTTATTCATTTCTGGGTTATTACAATGTCTGTCATCTGGGGGGTGAGATACGCGATCCCGAGAAGAATATACCACGCAGCATCTTTCTATCAATAACGGGTATTGCTGTCTTATACCTGCTTATGCAGATCAGCATCTTAGGTGTGATACCCTGGAGAGAAGCCAAGGGTTCTTCATTTTTAATCAGTACATTTTTTGAACGTCTCTATGGCAATAGGGTCGCTGCCGGGGCTACGGTACTTATCTTGTTTGTGGCCTTGTCGTCGTTATTTTCTGCAACCCTGGGATACTCACGTGTTCCGTATGCGGCAGCCGTAGAAGGCGACTTTTTTAAAATCTTTTCCAAAATGCATCCGGTCAAACATTTTCCCCATGTTTCACTTCTGGTGCTTTGCGCCTGTGCTTTTATATTCAGCCTCCTTTTCCGGCTTACGGAAGTCATTACCTCCATCATTGTCATGCGCATTCTGGTACAATTCATCGGCCAGGCAGCCGGACTTATAGCCGCTCACTATCGCAAAAAGCAGTTTCATCTTCCCTACCGTATGTGGCTGTTTCCGGTACCGGCCCTGATCAGTATCTGTATCTGGGTGTTTGTCTTTTTTTCGAGCGGCTTGGTCTATATTCTGGGCGCAGTGCTTACCCTCGTTACAGGTCTGGGGGTGTTT
>JABDAO010000038.1:0-5089 GCA_013289095.1 Bacteroidota bacterium
CAGGTTCGAGAGCAATAAAGAGATGGCTGCTTTTTCGCCTATTTCTTCGGCCAGGGCCAGGCCCTGGGTGCAATAGCTGAGTGCAAGGGGATATTTGTTTTCAGCTGCATATTGGCAAGCGCCTTTTGCCCAGGCTTCATCACCTTCTTTTTTGATCAATTCACCAAGCTGGGTATAGCTCTCACTGAGTCCTGTTTTATTTTTCCGTTTGATGTTGAGACTAAGGGCCCAGGTGTAATAGTTTTCGGCTTCGCGGGGTTTGCCTTGCATGGAATATACATCGCCCAGGAGCAGGATGAGATGCGATTCAGTTTCGTCATCATGCAGCTTCTGGGCAATTTTAAGTGACTGGCAGGCATACTTCATGGCTTCCGGGTAACTCATCAACTTATATTCGAGAATGGCAATGTTTGTGAGGGTGGCTCCGTACATCTCTTCATCCTTCATCTGTTCCTTCACTTTCAGGATACGGAACATCGACTCGAGTGATTTTACATAATCGCCCCTGCTTCCGTAGATTCCTGCAATATTCCCCTCGGTATCGGCAATTTTGCTTGTGTCTTTGAGTTCCACAAAGATTTTCTGGGCCCGTTTGAAATAATCGAGCGACTGGTCTGTTTCACCCATGCGGTAACAGATAGCGGCCGAGAGCATGAGGATATCGGCCTTCAGATCCTTGTCGGGTTGAGATTGGGCAATCTGAAAAGCAAGCTTTTCAAAAAATAGCGCAGTTGGATACTTGTCGAGAAAGAAATAGTTTCTTCCAAATTCGTGCACGATGGTGCAGCGCAGCTGGTTTTTGGCCGGATCATCGCATAAGGATAACGCTTTTGTAAGGTAATCAATGGCAAGCAGGTGTGAGTCATGCTTGTGTTCAGACCTCAGGATGTCGGCCACTCCATAGTTGGATACGATCAGTTTCTCTTTCTTTGTCTTTCCTGCAGCAGAAAGAGGTGTTTCGTTGTTTTTAACCTGTCCGGGCAGCGTTTCGGCCAGGGCAAGCGCCTGCATGGCGATGAGCAGCGCCGAGTCTTTATTTGATCCCTGCACTTCAGCCGCAAGCAAAGAAAGCGCTGTGATTCGGGCCGTGTCTGATTTAGCAATGCTAAATGCCTGTAGCAAGGAATCCTTTCGGGAGGTCTGTGCATTGGAGGTTCTTGCCGCCAGGATGATCAGGAAAAACAAATAAAAATAGTTTGCGATTGGTTTATTCATCCTCATTTGTTATTGTTCTGTTTTAACCCGCATTACGTATTAGAAGAAGTCATTCGCGCTCAAAAGGCCAGCAGCACGACGAACCCGCGGGATAACCCATCCCGATGCCTATCGGGACCGCGCAAATTCGAACACATTGTGCATCAGCGCACAAGCCATCTAATGCACAATCGGGGTTTAAGCAGCCTCATTTTTGGTTTGGCTTGCTTTGGATTTAACACGGAGGCACAGAGAGCACAGAGAATAACCTCCGTGTTTCTCTGTGTTCTCCGTGTCTCCGTGGTTTATTTTCCATGCTGGTTTCTCTATCTTATCCTATACATTCGTTTATAACTTAAATCCAACCACCAGCACATCATCCCTTTGCTCAAAATCCTTTTTCCAACCCGAGAGTTCACTTTGCAGTGCTTGTTTTTGTTCTGCACATGACAGACCCGAGAGACCTTGCAAGAATTTACGAAACCGTACGCCCATATACTTTCCATTATCCGGCCCTCCCTTTTGATCGGCATAGCCATCGGTATACAGAAATACGGTTTCATCGGTATTTAGAGTGAGGGTTTGTTGAGTAAATGCAAAACCGGCCTCGTAGCCCACCGAACGCTTGTCGACCTGGTAACGGTTAAAACCCGTGTTGTTGGTTATGCAGAGTTCATTCTTTGCACCTGCATACGTGAGCGTTCCAGTTTTGCGGTTGAGTTTGCAAAGGGTCATGTCCATGCCATCGGTTGAACCACCGGCATTGCCCTTGATGAGTTTTTGCATGAGTTGTTCGTTCATGGCCTGGATGATGAGGCCGGGTTCACGAAGACCTTTGTCTTTCACGGCGTATTCAAGCAGGTCGTACCCCAGCATGCTCATCATGGCTCCGGGAACGCCGTGACCGGTGCAGTCTACCACAGCAAAGAAAAGATCATCACCATCGCGGTAACGCCAGTAGAAGTCGCCGCTGACGATGTCTTTCGGGGCGAAATACACGAAGTTGTCACTCGTCTCTCCCTTTTCAAAGAGTTCGGAGGGAAGTATGGCTTCCTGTATCCTGCGTGCATAGTTGATGCTATCGTTGATGTTTTTGTTTTTATCTTCCACCTCTTTTTTCTGACGTTCGATGGTGTTGTTTTTTCGTTCGAGCATAAGGTTTGCCTTTTCTTTCTGGCGGGTGTTTCGGTAAATGAACGAGGCAAGACATATTACCAGGAGGAGGATAGAAGAAATGGAATAGATCAAGATACGCTGTCTGATGCGTTCCCCTTGGCTTATCAGCTCTTTTTTGTCTTGTTCGGCTTTGAGGGCAGAGGCTTTTTTATCGTATTCAAAGCCCATTGTCTTTTTATTGGCTTCGATGGTTTTGTCCTTGCTGGAGAGGTTGTCTTTGATGGCCGTATAGCGTTTGTGGTGTTCGAAGGCATTTTTATAATCTCCTTTTTTCTCACAGAGATCGACCAGGTTTTCATGTGCTATCTCTCCCGCATTAGGTTTGTCGGTACTGTCGGCCAGGGCCAGTGATTCGAGCAATGATTTTTCTGCTTCATTGGGATTTCCAAGCTTGAGTTGCATATAGCCCAGATTTGATAGTAGCATCGAGATTGCCGCTTTTTCGCCTATTTCCCTGGCCAGCACAAGACCCTTGGTTGAACAGTCAAAGGCATGCCGGTATATCTTTGTCGCCTCAGCTTCCGAATGGCTCTTTGCAGAAGCCGAATCGCCTTGTTTTTTGAGCAATTCGCCCAGGGTCATATAATTAAGGGTAAGGCCAGCTTTGTTTTTTCGTTCTGTATTGAGTCTCAGGGCCCAGGTAAAATAGTCTTCGGCTTTGCTGAGTTTTCTAAGATTGGCATACAAGGTGCCGAGTACATTAATGGCCATTGCTTCTGTTTCTTCGTCATGCAGCATTTCCGAAATTACCAAAGCTTTGTATGCATAAGGGAGGCCTTCCAGATTGTTCCCCACGTTTATTTCCAGGGCTGCGATGTTGGCAAGGGTAGTTACATACATGCCATCGGCCTTCATCCGTTCCTGGATTTTCAAAACATGAAACATGCTTTCAAGACCCAGCAGGTAATCTCCCCGGTTTGCATAGATACCAGCTATGTCTTCCTCCATATTGGCGACATTGCTCGTGTCCTTTAGTTCAATATAAGCTTTACGGGCCTGTTTTAAAAAATATAGCGATTGGTCTGAATCTCCCATTCTCATACAAACAATACCCGACAGCGTTAAAATATTGGCCTGCTGGTCCTTGTTGTGGCCGAAAGGGGAGAGTTGAAGTGCAAGTTTTTCGTAAAACAACGCCTTGGGGTAGTCGTCCAGAAAGAAATAATTTTTCCCGAATTCATGGACGATATTGCACCACTGTTCTTTTTTGGAAGGATCATCGCACAACAGCAGCGATTTTGTCAGATAGTTGAGTGCGAGCAGATGGTCGTCATGTTTATGTCTCAATCTGAGCAAACTGCCACAGTAATAGTAACACAGCACGAGTTGTTCTTTTTTTACCTTTCCCT
Organism: Bacteroidota bacterium; assembly: GCA_013289095.1. GTDB lineage: Bacteria > Bacteroidota > Bacteroidia > Palsa-965 > Palsa-965 > Palsa-965. Next base: position 3,720 of record JABDAO010000038.1, read on the forward strand.
GAGCAGAAAGCACAGCGTCCTTCTTTCCAATCTCTCCCGGCAGGTTTTCGGCAAGGGCCAGGGCTTGTTTTTGGAGCAACATGGCTGTATCCTTGCTCGTTTTCCCCAGCTCTTTGGCAAGCATAGAAAGGGCTGTGATCTTTGCCGTATCTGTTTTTGCACTGCTGATGTTCTGAAGCAGAGAATCCTTTCGGGAGCGCTGCGCAAACGAGCGTTGTCCTGCCAGCAGGAACAGGAGGAAGAACAGAAAACGTGTTGTGTTTAATTTAATCATCGGTATTGTATTGTTTTTGTTTGTTGATATTCCAGTTAGTGAATTATTGCTTTGTGCTTAAGCTAACCACTAAGACACTAAGGACACTGAGGTATACTAAGAAAAGTCCGGCCTCCATGTCTCTCCGTGGTAAATACACCGCTTCCTCTTCATTTTGGATTTATAATTTAAAACCCACTACCAGCACATCATCCCTCTGTTCAAAATCTTTTTTCCAATCAGAGAATTCATTTTGCAGGGATTGCTTTTGTTCGGCGCACGTTAATCCTGATATACCCTGCAGCAATGTCCTGAACCGTGCCCCCAGGTATTTACCATTATCCGGCCCTCCCTTTTGATCGGCATACCCATCGGTATACAAAAACACCATTTCGTCTGATTGTAATGCCACTGTTTTTTGAGTAAATGCAAACCCCGACTCATATCCAACCGACCGTTTGTCGACTGTGCATCTGTGCATGCCTGTGTTGTTAGCAATGCAAAGTTCATTTTTGGCGCCAGCATACGTCAGGGTTCCTGTTTTTGGGTTCAGTTTGCACAAAGTCATGTCCATTCCATCGGTCGAGCCTCCGTTGTTTCCCTTGATGAGTTTTTGCATCAGCTGTTCGTTCATGGCCTGGATGATGAAGGCGGGTTCGCGCAGGCCTTTGTCTTTTACGGCATATTCAAGCAAGTCGTAACCAAGCATGCTCATCATTGCTCCCGGCACACCGTGTCCGGTGCAATCTACCACTGCAATGAACAAGTCATCACCGTCTTTAAACCTCCAGTAAAAATCGCCGCTTACAATATCTTTTGGCGAGAAATAGATGAAATGGTCTTTTACTTCTTCGGGCTCGAATAGCCGGGCGGGTAAGATGGCTTCCTGTATCCTGCGTGCATAGTTGATGCTATCGTTGATGTTTTTGTTTTTATCTTCCACCTCTTTTTTCTGGCGTTCGATGGTGTTGTTTTTTCGTTCGAGCATGAGGTTTGCCTTTTCTTTCTGGCGAGTGTTGCGGTAAATGAACGAGGCAAGACATATTACCAGGAGGAGGATAGAAGAAATGGAATAGATCAAGATACGCTGTCTGATGCGTTCCCCTTGGCTTATCAG
>JABDAO010000038.1:5189-25806 GCA_013289095.1 Bacteroidota bacterium
TAAATGAACGAGGCAAGACATATTACCAGGAGGAGGATAGAAGAAATGGAATAGATCAAGATACGCTGTCTGATGCGTTCCCCTTGGCTTATCAGTTCTTTTTTGTCTTGCTCAGCTTTGAGTTTGGCTTCTTTCATCTCGAACTCATACGCCATTGTTTTTTTGTTGGCTTCTATGCTTTTGTCCTTGCTTGTCAGACTGTCTTTAATGGCCGTAAAGAGTTTGTGGTGTATATACGCATTTTTATAATCTCCTTTTTTCTCATACAGGTCGAACAGCTGTTCGTGGGCTGTTTGTTTAGCGCCTGGTTGGTCTGTACTGTCAGACAGGGCCAATGACTGGAGCAGGTTCTTTTCTGCTTCACCCTGATTTCCAAGCCGGAGTTCTATGTGCCCAATAATGGAGAGTAATAACGAGATAGCCGCTTTTTCGCCAATCTCTTTAGCCAGGGCCAGTCCCTTGACGCAATAGGTATGAGCCAGGGGGAATCGATTTTCAAGAGCATAGTTTATACTTCCTTTTTCCATGGCTGAGTCTCCCTGTCGCTTTAAGATATCTCCCAGAGCGGTATAACTTTCACAAAGCCCGGCTTTGCTCTTCTGCTCCTTGTTCAGGTTTAGCGCCCAGGTAGTATAGTTCTCCGCCTTCGTCAAAATCCCCAGGTTTGTATAAAGCGCTCCCATCAGAAGTATACTTTTTGAAATTAATTCATCGTCATGCCTCTTACTTGCGAGGTTGAACGACTGGGAAGCATAATTAAGCGCTTCGGCATAGTTAGAAAGGTTTGCTTCGCATGCCGCTATATTCCACAGCGTTGTGGAATACAAATCTTTATTCCTCGCATGTTCCTGAAGTTTGAGTACATGGAACATGCTCCCCAGGCATTTTACAAAATCGCCCCTGTTTCCAAAAACTGCAGCAATGTCCGCCTCCATTTCAACAATCCTATTTGTATCCTTCAGCTCCGTATAGATCTGCTGTGCAGATTTGAACTGATCAAGTGAGCGGTCCGTATTGCCAAGTCGCATGCAAATAATTCCAGAGGTCGCTAAAATATCACCTAATTGTTTCTTGTTGGGTTGAGCCTGCAGTATCTGAAGCGCAAGATTTTCGTAAAAAAGCGCCTTGGTGTATTCATTCAGAAATAAGTAATTCTTTCCAAATTCTTGAATGATCAAACACCATTGCTGTTTTGGAACCTGATTGTCGCAGATCAGCAATGCTTTTGTCAGGTAGTCAAAGGCCAGCACGTGTGAGTCATGATTCTGTTGAGACATCAGGATATTGGCTAAAACGGAGTTGCACAACACCAGTTTCACTTTCTTGATTTTGTTTTGTGAATGAAGTGATTGTCCGTGGCCAGCAACCTCCCCCGGCAGTTTATTTGCCAAGACAAGGGCCTGTCGTCCCAGCTTCAGCGCAGTATCCTGGTTTGTTTCTTGCACTTCAGTGGCAAGCATACAAAGTGCAGATATCCTGGCCGTATCTGTTTTTGTTATGGTAATCGCCTGCAAAAGCGAATCCTTGCGCGAATGCTGCGCAAATGAATTTTGTCCTGCCAGCAGGAGGAAGAACAAAATATAAATTCTGTTTGATTTAATCATCCTTTATTCTTGTTTGGTCAGCAGGCAGTTTTTTTTAGCCTGACATGCTTTGGATTATTTTTCATGCATGGGTTCACTTATCTTTCATAATTTAAACCCCACCACCAGCACATCATCCCTTTGTTCAAAATCTTTTTTCCAATCAGAGAATTCATTTTGCAGGGATTGCTTTTGTTCGGCGCATGTTAATCCTGATACACCCTGCAGGAATGTCCTGAACCGTGCCCCCAGGTATTTACCATTATCCGGCCCTCCCTTTTGATCGGCATATCCATCGGTATAGAGAAACACGGTTTCATCGGTCTTTAGAGTGAGGGTTTGTTGAGCAAATGCAAAACCGGCCTCGTAGCCCACCGAACGCTTGTCGACCTGGTAACGGTTAAAACCCGTGTTGTTGGTTATGCAGAGTTCATTCTTTGCACCTGCATAGGTAAGCGTACCTGTTTTGCGGTTGAGTTTGCAAAGGGTCATGTCCATGCCATCGGTTGAGCCTCCTGCATTGCCCTTGATGAGTTTTTGCATGAGTTGTTCGTTCATGGCCTGGATGATGAGGCCGGGTTCACGAAGACCTTTGTCTTTGACGGCATATTCAAGCAGATCATAACCCAGCATGCTCATCATGGCTCCGGGAACGCCGTGACCGGTGCAGTCTACTACGGCAATAAAGAGCTCATCCCCATCGCGGTAACGCCAATAGAAATCTCCGCTGATGACATCTTTTGGAGCAAAATAGACGAAGTGGTCGCTTGTTTCTCCGGTTTCAAACAGTTCGGAGGGAAGGATAGCTTCCTGTATTCTTCGGGCGTAGTTGATGCTGTCTTCTATCTTCTTGTTTTTATCTTCCACCTCTTTTTTCTGGCGTTCGATGGTGTTGTTTTTTCGTTCGAGCATAAGGTTTGCTTTTTCTTTCTGGCGGGTGTTGCGGTAAATGAACGAGGCAAGACATATTACCAGGAAGAGAATGGAAGAAATGGAATAGATCAAGATACGCTGTCTGACACGTTCGCCCTGGCTGATCAATTCTTTTTTGTCCTGCTCGGCTTTGAGCTGGCTGGTTTTTTTGTCGTATTCATAGCCCATCGTTTTTTTGTTGGCTTCTATGGTTTTGTCTTTGCTGGAGAGGCTGTCTTTGATGGCTGTATATAGTTTGTGGTGTTCAAACGCATTTTTGAAATCCCCCTTTTTCTCAAAGAGCCCAACCAGGTTTTCGTGGGCAGCTTCTTTAGCTTCGGGCCGGTCTGTGCTGTCTGAAAGGGCCAGCGATTCGAGCAGTGTTTTTTCGGCTTGCTCCGGGTTGCCAAGACGGAGTTGCAAATGGCCCAGTGTAGATAGGAGCAAGGATATAGCCGATTTTTCGCCAATCTCTCTGGCCAGGACAATACCTTTATTCGTATAGGTAAGAGCACGGGGGTATTGATTTTCCATGGCATAGGTTTGATCGCCTTTCGTCCAGGCAGAGTCTCCCTGTTTACGGAGCGCATCGCTCAGTGTGGTATAACTCTGGATGAGCCCGAGTTTGCTTTTTCGCGCTACATTAACCCGTAGCGCCCAGGTAAAATAATCTTCGGCTTGACGAAGCTTTCGCTGTTGTAAATAAATGGTTCCAGCAGTTGTGATGGCCTGTGCCCGGAGTTCTTCGTCATGAAGTTTGTCGGAAACCCAGATCGAGCGGAAGGCATAGGGAAGAGCTTCGGAGCTGTTTCCCAGGCTTGATTCCATTGTGGCTATGTTCACCAGGGTGCTTGCGTACATGACATCGATCGGGTGATGTTCCTGGATTTTAAGTACATGAAACATGCTTTCAAGACCTCTGAGATAATCGCCCCGGTTTGCATAGATTTCTGCAATGTTGCCTTCCATTTCAGCAATGTCGACGGTGTCCTTCATTTCGGTATATATGTTTCGCGCCCGTATCAGAAAATGCAGACTCAGGTCGCTGTTTCCCATGCGTTCGCTGATAACTCCGGATAGCAATGAAATGTTAGCGCGTTGTTCGGGGTCGGGTTGTGATTGTGCAATTTGAAAAGCCAGATTTTCATAAAAAAGCGCTTTCTTGTAATCATCCAGAAAGTAATAGTCCTTGCCAAGTTCATGAATGATAAAACTCCACTGCAGCTTTTTTGAAGGATCATCGCACAGGAGCAAGGCCTTGGTTTGATAATCAATGGCGAGGAGAAATAATTCATGTTTGTGTTGAATCCTCAAGATGCCTCCGTACATATAGTTACAGTACATGAGCTTTTCTTTCTTGATTTTTGCTTCGGGTGAAAGCGGCTTTCCGTTGTTTTCAATCGCCCCTGGTAATTTTTCGGCCAGGGCCAGGGCTTGTTTACCGAGCAGGAAGGCGGTGTCTTTTTGTTCCAGTTCGAGTTCATGCGAAAGATTGGTAAGTGCAGTGATCCGCGCTGTATCTGTTTTTGTTTGGTTGAGTACATGCAACAACGAATCCTTACGCGAATGCTGTGCAAATGAATTTTGTCCTGCCAGGATAAACAGGAGAAACAACAGGATATTGGTTGTGTTTGATCTATTCATACTTTTTTCTCTTGACTCTGTTTGTTGGTACTAGGGTGCTTTATTGCTTTCTGCTTAGGGTAACCACTGAGGTACACTAAGCAGGGTGCTGCCTCCGTGTTTCTCCGTGTCTCTCCGTGGTAAATACACCGCATCCTCTTCATTTTGGGTTTATAATTTAAACCCCACCACCAGCACATCATCCCGCTGCATGATTTTATTTTTCCAACTCAAAAATTCATTTTGCAATGCTTGTTGTTGTTCAGCGCATGCTAAACCCGATATACCCTGCAGGAATGTACGGAACCGGGCCCCCATGTATTTTCTGTTTTCGGGGCCGCCCTTCTGATCGGCATATCCATCGGTATAGAGATAGATGGTCTCCCCTGGGTTTATGGTCAGGGTCTGCTGTGTGAACATGAAACCGGCCTCGTAGCCCACCGAACGCTTGTCGACCTGATATCTCTTCATGTCTGTATGGTGGGCTATGCAAAGCTCGTTTTTGGCCCCTGCATATGTCAATGTTTCGGTTTTCCGGTTCAGTTTGCAAAGGGTCATGTCCATGCCATCAGTCGAAATGCCAGGATTGCCCTTGATGAGTTTTTGCATGAGTTGTTCGTTCATGGCTTGCAGGATGAGGCTGGGTTCGCGCAGGCCTTTGTCTTTCACGGCAAATTCAAGTAAATCGTAGCCAAGCATGCTCATCATGGCCCCCGGAACTCCATGCCCCGTACAGTCAACCACGGCAAGGAACAAGTCATCCCCGTCTTTGAACCTCCAGTAGAAATCGCCGCTTACAATGTCTTTGGGCAAGAAATAAATAAAGTAGCAGCTCACCTCTGCGGGTTCGAAAAGCGGAGCAGGCAGAATGGCTTCCTGGATCCTGCGGGCATAGTTGATGCTGGCTTCTATGTTTTTGTTTTTTGCTTCAACCAGTTCTTTCTGGCGTTGGATGATGGTATTGCGTTGTTTAAGCAGATGGTTCATCTTTTGTTTCTGCTGGCCGGTATAATTGATAAACAGGGCCAGGCCCATGAACAGGAGCAGGATTAGGCTCAGGGCCCCCATGATGATACGCTGGCGTATCTTTTCGCCGCTGCTGATCAATTCTTTCTTGTCGTGTTCGGCTTGCACCTGGGCTGCTTTTTTATCGTACTCATAGGCCATGGTTTTGTTGCTGGCCTGTATGCTTTTGTCTTTTGATGAAAGCGTGTCTCTAACGGCAATGAATTTTCGCAGGTGTTCGTAGGCTTTTTGGAACTCCCCTTTTTTCAGATAGAGCTCGCTCAGCTGTTCGTGTATGGCTTGTTGGGGTTCGGGGCGGTCGGTAATGTTTGCGCAGGCAAGCGATTCGAGCATGTTTTTTTCGGCTTCCTGAACCTGCCCCTGACGGAGCTGTATCAGGCCCATAGATCCCAGCAGGAGCGATTTGGAGTAGTCGTCTGCAGTTTCGCGCGCCAGTTTCAGGCTTTTGTCTATATAGCCCAGGGCAAGCGGGTATTTTGTGTTCAGGGCATAGGCATAATCGCCTTTTGCCCAGGCCGAATCGCCTTGTTTTTTGCATACATCTCCAAGCCCGTCGTAGGCTTGTTGTATGATGTCTTTGTTGTCGGTTGCGATGCCAAGATTCAAGGCCCAGGACGAATAAGCGAGGGCTATGTTCGAGTTGCCTTCTTCCGAAAAAATGCTTGCCAGCAAAACGAGGATGAGGCATATTTCGTCTTTGTTGCCCATTTCCAGGCTTGTATTCAAGGCCCGGTAGGCATAGTCCTGGGCCTTGGCATTGTTGTGCAGCTTGATTTCGGTCAATGCAATATTGTGCAGGACCATGACCAGCGAAGTCTTGTCTTTTATCTTTTCCTTGATGTTGAGCACCTTGAAACTCATTTCGAGGTCGCGCAGGTAGTCGCCCCGGTTACCATAAACGGAGGCAATGTTTCCGTAGGCGGTGCTGATGCGCAGGGTATCTTTCAGGTCTTCGAGGAGCTTTAGCGCATCCGAATAAAAAAGCAGGGCCTTGTCTGATTCGGCCGGGGCTCCGCTCTTGCTGTACAGCACCCCCGAAAGCATGAGGATGTCGGCGGTTTGTTCCTTGTTGCTTCCGGCCCTGGCCAGTTGCAAGGCCAGGTTTTCGTACTCTTTTGCATGCCCATAGTCGTGCAGGAAATAATAGTTCTTGCCCAGTTCATGCACAATTTCGCAGCGCAGAAAAGCGGGCGTATGGCTGTCGGCCAGGAGCAGGGCCTGTGTGAGATAGCTGATGGACGGGCGGTACAAGTCCTGTTCGTGTTTCATCCGTAAAAAAACGGCCAGCTGGTAGTTCGATCGGATGAGCTTTTGTTTCTTCCCCTCATAGGCAGCCGAAGGGGGCTCGCCCGGCGTACCGGGCAGACGCATGGCAAGATCGAGGGCCTGGTTTTCGAGCTGGATGGACGTATCTGTATTTATTTTTCTGTATTCCCAGGCAAGGCGGTTGAGCAGATTCAGTTTGCCGGTATCTGTATGCGTGGTGCGCAGGGCATACAACAGGGAGTCGGCCCCGGCCGTTCCTGCCAGTGTGAGCTGACTTGCCAGAAGCCCCCAACCCAGTAATACTGAAATATATATATGTTGAAAGTGCATAGGTTCTATAAAATCTGTCAATCAGGACAATACCTTCTTCGAATCTAAGGACGCAAAATATATGTTATAAACAATTATTAAATATAATAGTAAATACTACACGACGGGAAAGATAATTTGACAGGATTCGGGGCTGATTGCTGGTTTTCAAGTTATTCGGTACGGGGTAAGAAGTCGTGACCTGGTTGAACGAAAAGGCATGCGTAAAGGCGGAAAACCGGACTATATCTCTTGCATACATCAGCACAGCCGGATAGAACGCAGATTATCAGGATGATTCTGAGCATAATGATTTACAAACAGACTCCTGATCAGTATTAATTTTAAGCCTTTTGCAGGGCTGTTGTGAAGCGGGTTGAATTTCACATCGCCCTTTTTCTCTGACCTGTTCAGGCACCAGCGGCCCTCTGCTCACGCAAAAGCGGGGTGCAGGTAGTGTTTGGAGATGCCTTTCCTGAAAATAATCTGGATTCTGCACCTCCCGTATGCGCATCTGAATAAGGGTCGGGGGTAAGCTAAGCTACTCGGCCCCGATTTTCCGGAAAAAGCCTTTGACAGGCTGTGGAGAGCGGGGATACTGAAATTGCGGGCATAGACACCCCTTCAATCTACCTTTTTGGACAAAAGCACGAAGCAATCGAAAAATACAGGGAAACAACCCGGTTGAACCGGGTTTACATCTTCTTCAAAAAACAGGTCTTCAGTACCATATGCGATTTCTCCACACGGCCTTCGATCTCCTCTTCGCTGTCGGTAAGCTTGATGTTTTTCACCACGGTGCCTCTTTTGATGATTCCGGAACCTCCTCTTACCTTCAGATCTTTGATTACCGATACCGAATCGCCTTCGCTGAGCAAGGTTCCGTTACTGTCTTTTACGTCCATAAAGTTTTTTTAAAGCGTGTATGCCACAAATATACTTTTTTGCGGAGAAAAAGGATGAAAGCAGCGGAGGTTTTTGCGACAATACCCGGGAGCCGGGGAACACAGCGGTTGTCAGGATGCTTTGGATTTAAGGCGGAGAGATGGAGGAGAGGCAAGGGCCGTCGGGTGTTGGGTGATTTCCGGGTCTGGGGTATGTGCCGGAAACTTTCTTTTGAGTTGTGAGGCATATGCTGCCTGGTTGTCCGGCTTTTTGAGTGAAGCCTGTTTAGGGTTCACTCAAATCAACTAATCGTCACACGCTCATTAACTTACATTTGTGTGTTGTCATTCAGGAGCAAGCAAAAATATTTATGTAGCTTAAAACACTTGCAGCAAGTACGTTTCAAACAGTCAGCATGTTCAATGATTTTTTCAATACGGTGTGCATAAACATAAATAACCCCGCGCTTTAGCGCGGGGTATAAAGATCTCACAGCCGTGGGCTTTAGCCCAAAAAACCTTCCTGTGGGGTTCTCATTTGGGCTGAAGCCCAAGGTTCTACGGAATGACATACCCCGCGCTAAAGCGCGGGGTTATTGATTGATTCAGGTACCATACCTTTTAATTGCTTGATAAATACACCCAATGGCGCCTATCGTGTTCTGACTTTTTGAGTGAACCCTAGTTAAGGAAAAAAATAAATAACCCCGCGCTTCAGCGCGGGGTAGAAGCACCCCACACACCTGGGCTTTAGCCCAATAATAGCTACCGTCAGGTTCTGAATAGGGCTGAAGCCCGGATGGGTGGGGATGACATACCCCGCGCTGAAGCGCGGGGTTATCTATTTGAGATGCCTGATTGGTTGAATCCTAAAATACGGGCAGCAATACAGGTGCTGTCTGTATTTCTGTTGCATCTTGTTTCCTTAACCAAATGACATTGCGCAAAAGCGCGGGGTTATTGCCTGATTCGGGTACCGTACCTTTTAATTGCTTGGTAAATACACCCAATGAAGCCCATGTATTCTGACTTTTTGAGTGAATCCTATTTAGATGTAATTTTGACCCCATACACCCTAAACATTACCGTCTTTAAGCTTAAGCAACATGCCCACACAACCCCGGAAATTTGATGTGATCATTGCAGGAGCCGGCCCTGCGGGTACTACCTGCGCGCTTGCCCTGGGTAAATCGGGTTTGCGGGTGGCATTGCTCGACAAATACTCTTTTCCGCGCGATAAAACCTGCGGGGATGCCGTGGCCCAGTATGCCGTTAAAGTGCTGAGGTCGATCGACCCGGTTTATGCCGCTGCCTATGAGGCGTTTTTCGCAAAAGAGGCCATACGTACGCTCCGTTTCTTTGCACCCAACGGCAGGTCGATGGATGTTACGTTTGATCAGGTGGGGAATACCTGTGCGCGACTGAAGTTTGATGAATTTATGTTCGGACTGGCTTCGGGGCTCGACAATGTGACTGTGTTCGAAAACATGCCTGTCACCAATGTGGTAATAAGCAATGAACAGGTTACGGTGTATGCCGGGGCCGATACGGTATTCGAGGCCGGCTTGATTATCGGTTGCGACGGGGCAACGGGGGTGGTAAGCAAGAAACTGACCGATACCCGCCTCGACCGTAGATACCATTCGGGCGCTGTTCGCGCTTATTTTGAAAATCTTAGCGGCATGAACCCCGGAGCCATTGAGTTGCATCTGATAAAAGACCTGCTGCCCGGTTATTTCTGGATCTTTCCGATGCCGGGCAATACCGCCAATGTAGGCCTCGGGCAGGTTTCATCGAGCATAGCCAAAAGCAAGGTCAACCTGCGCGAACGGTTGCTTGAACTTATTGAATCTTCGCCCGGTTTGAAAGAACGGTTTAAGGACGCAAAGATGACCGGGGTCATCCAGGGCGCGGGTCTTCCGCTGGGTTCGCGCAAGGTTACTGTTTCGGGTCATCGGTTTATGCTTTGCGGCGATGCGGCCGCGCTCATCGACCCCCTCTCGGGCGAAGGGATCGGACAGGCCATGGTATCGGGGCGTTATGCAGGTTGGCAGGCAATAACATGTTTTCAAGAAAACAAATTTGATGCGCTGTTCCTGAAACAATACGATAAACAGGTATACGACAAGATGTGGAAGGAGCACCAACGGCATTATTGGGCCATGCGTACCATTGGCAACAGGGCCTGGGTGCCCAATGCGGTGGTAAACCTTGCAGGGCTGAACCCCTTCCTGAACCGGGCCGTGCGCAAATTGCTTTGGTGAGCCGGCGTGGATTGTATCCTAACGAATTTTTAAACAGCAGCCGAAAACGTTCATGCCGCTTAGGGAAATGCGTTTGGGCAGGGGAGCGGTGGTCTGAGTCCTGCTTTTGATAACTTCTCCTTGATAAAATATGCTCGGTTACCATTTTTTCCCTTAGCAATACACGTCTCTTCCCAGTCACCGAGCGTCTTGTTCCTCGTCTTTTCATGATTCTTCCTTCGTCAAAACACGCTTCCTCGGTTAGACACACGCTGCCTCTGATGCAACACCGCAGGCATCCTCCTCAAATGAAATTTACTGACAAGAACAGGAAATGCCTGATTTTCAGGTTCGATCGCCCGGGTATTTGTTTCGGGTAATTCAGGCAGCATATATACCCGCTCTTTGCGGCTTGTAGGTCTTGATAGCTATGGGATTACCAGTGACTGTGGCTTGTCTGCCCCGCTTTTTCTGCGGGAGAACTGGTTCGAAGATCCCAGTTCCTCCTCTCCTGTTCGGTTGGTATCATCTCGAAACTACCCTGGATGTGACAGGGCTGGTGAGGAGAACCGGAGCGGTCTTGAAATACGTGTATTTAACACGGAGATCGCGGAGAAACACAGAGGTGGGAGAGTGGCTCCGTGATTGATGCCGATCAATTCATGCGAAACGCCTGTAGACAGCTGAATCAACCTCAGGCCTGAGCCGTGGGGCCTCCGAAATTGAGGGGCAGCACATTCGGCATCTCGGTGTCCTTGATTGGCCCATGTACCTGTTCGAATTTAGAGACATTGTCTTTCAATGCTTTCAACAAACGTTTGGCATGCTGAGGCGTGAGCACAATACGCGACTTGACCTTGGCTTTCGGTACGCCAGGCATAAGTTTGATAAAGTCGATCACAAATTCTGAATTGGAGTGGGTGATAACCGCCAGATTGGAATAAATTCCTTCGGCTATCTCTTCGCTAAGTTCGATGTTTAACTGGTTGGGGTTTACTTGTTCTTCGCTCATGATAAAGATTTGGATGTGTTTGCTATATATGAATTTAGTGTAAATCTGCAAGAGAAACCCCATTTGCCGTTAACCCGTTCAGCATTACGTTTTGCAGCGCAGAAGGGATTTGCATAAAGATGAAGCTAAAGATACAAAAAGGGACGCACTTTTGATTCAAACCTGCCCAACTTGAACCCAAACCCAAATTAACACTGCTCTGCCTTTGGTGTTAGACGCAGCAACCAGGTTTTGGGCTGGTCAAAATTACATCTGCCCCCCTTTTCTTTTCTTTTACTTGCTTGGTATTTACCCCAGAGACAGGGGGCACTGAGATTAATGAGCTGGCTGTCTTCAACTGTCGTTTCTTCCGTTCCCCCTTCTTCCAAAATGACTTTACGTGAAGCTGATTCCATGAACGATACATTCCCCACACACTGAACTCTTTAACCTGGTTTATGTGCCAGCTGTAGGGAGTTGAACACCCCATATTGTTATCCAGTTTGGTTTTCAGCGCCCTGGGTTCAGGGATACTTTTGCCCGGAATATCGGCACATCAGTTGGCGCAATCCTGCCCCCTTGATCTCGTGGATACCCGATATGAAAATCAGGAGTAGAGGTTCTCTCTTCGGCATTCTGCTCCCTCCGGTTTCACAGCGTTCTGGCTGCTGAAACGGCAAATCTTTATCCTATGCAATGTAACGTTCTATATCCTTTCTTCGCGCTCTGTATAACCTTAGCCAGCTTGACTGATAGCGGTTGTGTGGCACAGAACAACATCTTTTCAACAGCGCATTTGGCCGGAACAACCGGTAATTGTTCTTCTGAAAAAGACAAACGCCTTTTACCTGCCCCACAAACTACCCGCTTCGGTCAATGTTACAACAATACTGCCTGTGGGTTGAATATGGTAAGCGGGGTTGTATTGCTTACCACCCGTTTCAGCGGATCGGCAGGAACGGGTGATACTGCCGGTATTACAATCAGCGCCTTGCCAGCCTCCTGCATTGCTATCGACAAAGCATACATCTGGTATGTGGCTTCGTATACCGAGGCCACGGCTCCAAACTCTACGGTGGATGTAACATCGCCAGCCGGGGGCGCTTTTGTGAATTATCCTGCTGTGATGCTGCAAACAGGCCCGGCCAAATGCTGGAACGAAACGGGAACTGTTTCTTACCGTGCTGATGTCTCTGCTGCCATCAGCGGCAATGGTAAATACGTGTTTCACGTCAAGGGGTTTGCCTCGGCCGATCATGAAGTGGATGGAATTGCACTGGTGATCATCTACAAAGACCTTTCTGCCACTTACCAGGGAAATCTCATTATCGACGATGGGCTCCTGGTAAATGATGCAACCGCCTCGATCACCAAAGATTCAATCACCGGTTTTAAAGCCTGTGCCACCGGTGCGAATGCCCGTGCTTTCTTTTTTGGAACAGATTTTCAAAACAATATCGGGACGGGTATGCATACCACTACGTTAAATGGAACCACCGCAACCTATTCCAATAACTTTGCAAATTTTGATGATACCACCTGTGTGGTTCAAGCCGGACAGACCATGGCCCCATACGCTACCACCGATGTTGGTGATTGCTATGCCTGGGCCATGATCGGTCTGTATTTTCAAACTACCTGTGCGGTATGCACAGGCGCTTCGTTCAGCCTTACACCCACGGTTGTTCCCGCCAGCTGCGGTGGGGCCACAGGGGCGGCCTCCATCACGCCAAGCGGAGGAACGGGTCCATATACCTATTCGTGGTCGCCCGTTTCAGGAACGGGTAGTTCAGTCAACGGGCTGAGCGCGGCGACTTACACCGTTTCCGTTCAGGATGCCAACCGGTGTATGCAAACAACCACGGTGGTTGTTGCGGGCCGCCATGCGCTTGATGTGACCATTCCCTCCCCAGTTCCTCCATCGTGCAAAGGAGGGGCCGATGGTTGGGCCAGCGTTCTGGTTAACGGAGGCACAGCCCCGTTTACGTATAGCTGGTCTCCGGGTGGTGGAACGGCGCCAACGACAAACGGATTGTCAGCCGGTACCTATACCGTCTGCGTAAAAGATGTAAATGGATGTTCGGGCACAGCCCTCGTTTTGATCAACGATCCTCCCGGTTTGGTTCTGTCCATCCGTTCTGTAACTGCGGTGAGTTGCAACGGTGGCAAGACCGGGGCTGCTACGGTAGCTACCAGGGGAGGAACAGGGGCCTATACCTATTCCTGGAATCCATCGGCCGGGAATGCGGCAGCCATAGCTGGTCTCTCCACAGGCGTGGAATTTGTTGCCGTTACCGATGCCAAGGGATGCATGATTTCCGACTCTGTCCTGATTACAGAACCCGCTAAGCTTGAGCTGAAGGTCAGCGCTGTAAACCCTGCCTGTGCCGCCTCGGCTACCGGTTATGCAACCGTTGCGGTGTCGGGCGGGACTGCGGCTTATTCCTATTCCTGGTACCCTGCCGGGGGAACATCGGCTGCAACGGTGAAGCTCGCGGCGGGAAGTTATACGGTACACATACATGATTCAAACGGCTGTGCCGATTCAGCCATCGCCACACTGCAAGCCCCACCGTCCTTGCTGATCAGCATTGTGCAAGGTGTCAAGCCCTCTTGTTTTGGAGGATCAAACGGATCTGTAAAGGCATTGAGTTCTGGGGGAAGCGTACCTTATTCATACAGCTGGTTTCCAAAACCTGGCGCGGGGCAAGGGTCGGCCCTGGCTACCGATTTAATTGCCGGAAAATACAGCTGCACCCTTACCGATAGTTTGGGTTGTAAAGACACGGTCTCTTTTATCCTTACGCCTCCCCCGGTATTGACGGTAACGGCGTTGCATGACGCAACAGTCTGCCCGGGCGCCTGCATGAACCTGGCAGCAACTCCCGTTGGAGGAACTCCTGGTTATGTTTTTGCGTGGACCGCAAACGGGAATCCGGTGTCGTCCCTTGCTTGCCCTGCCGTAACAACCACTTACACCGTTACAATCACCGATTCGGCAGGTTGTGTATCGGCGCCAAGGTCGCTGAAGTTGCATGTTGCTCAACCGTTGCTGATAACCACTGCACCCAAACGCACCCTGTGTTGTGGTGATAGCTTGACCCTTGTTTCGAGTGTAAGCGGAGGCAACCCCGGGTATACGTATGCCTGGACCCCGGCTCAGGGAGCGACAAATCCTCAAGCCCCGGATACTAAAATTAAGCCTGCAACAAGCACGACCTATACGCTGCTTGTAACCGACAACTGCTATACCACCGATACAGCCCTGGTGCAGGTAACCGTTTTCCCTGTGCCGCTGCCTGAGCTTTTGGCCAATAGCGTTGCCGGTTGCGCTCCATTGTGTGTCACATTCAATGTCAGTTCGACGCCATCAGGCACAAATGCCACCTGGATTTTTGGAGATGGGTACACGGCATCTGGGTACGGGAAACAAACACATTGTTTTACAACGGAGGATACTACTGTTGTTTCATACACGGTGGATGTCAATATTACAGACAGCAATGGGTGTACTGCAAGACTTCATAAATCTGAGCTGATTACGGTATACCCTGTTCCTGTTGCCCGGTTTACGGCAACACCCGATCCTGCAACGATGCTGCATCCAACGGTTACGTTCAATACGCCATCAGCCGGGCAAACTACCCGGCTCTGGTCTTTCGGAGAGTTAAACAGCAGTGGTTCGAATCTTCAAAATCCCAGCTTCACCTATGCCGATACCGGATGTTTTCCCGTGTCTCTGCTTCTAATAAACCAGTTCGGTTGCCGTGCTTCGACCGAAACGCCGGTTTGTGTGGTGCCGGATTATGAATTTTTTTCGCCCAACGCATTTACTCCAAACGGTGATGGAAGAAATGATGTTTTTATGCCCAAGGGATCTGGCATTGACTTAAAGGGTTACGATTTTTCAGTCTACGACCGCTGGGGCAATGAGCTTTTTCATACCACTAGCTGGGGAACCGGGTGGGACGGGCATGCCAACAATGGCACGGAGGTGGCCCAGGTCGATACGTATGTGTGGAGGGTAACCCTTTTCGATTTTGCCGGAAACAGGCATCAGTACAAAGGCGATGTGAGCCTGATCAGATAAACCGGTAGTTTACCACAGCCTGTTTACCGCTGCTGTATAAAGCTGGTGTATGGTGTGAAAGACGCTGATGCATTTAGCCCTCTTTCTGGTATGTTGCAATTTATCTGCACCGAAAGCGGAGACAAGAACACGGTGAATGTTTTTTAAAGCGGTGTACCGAACATAGCAAGCGCCTTCTGAACTCTCTGGCGAATTTTAAACGTGTATCTCATCTTTATGCAAACAAAAACAGGTGGTTGCTTTTGTATGACTTTACTGCTTCTCCTTGCTTCCTGCATGCACACAACGCACATCGAATCGAAGGGGGAAGAAAAATCCCCTGTCTTGTCGGGAAAGCAAGACAGCAGCGCTTATTTCAGACAAAGAGGAATGCAACAGAGTGTAAATGAAAAGTTATTGCCGTTTTATAAAACAAACAAAGATTCTACGAAGATCCATGTTCCACATTAACCGACAAAAAAACAATGACATGAAACGTTTTTTCAAATTACTGACTTTCATCAGTTCTGTTTCCGCACTTGCGCAAGCTCCTTCTGATATGAAAGTGTCAACACAAACCGATCCTGGAGCCGATGAAGGCGAAGCCCGGATTGTGATCAACCCGAACGATTCTGCAAAAATGGTGATCGGGTTTATGGACGTTACGGCCACCGGAGTGTCGTACGAGGTTTATACCTCATCCAATGGGGGCGGCTCCTGGCAGGCAAGCGCCTTTAGCGCCGCCGCTCCGATACAGACTGATTTTCCCGGGTTTATCGTGGCAGGAGGAGGAGATTTTCTGATGGCCTATGATAAGACCGGAAAGCTATACTGTACCTGGATTTACCTCCTGGCCAACCCCACCCTGGCAAACTACATCGACTCACTTCAATGGGTTTCTTATTGGGCAACTTCCACCGATAACGGGCAAACCTTTGTTCTTGAACCGGGGGCCAATCATTTTTGGGGGCGGGGCAACATCGCCTACAATACAAGCAATGGAAAGATAACAGTACATAACTACGCCGATGGCAACTGTGACAGAGACTGGCTTGCCGTTGATCTTACGAATGGCCCGAATGCCAATAATTTATACGTGGGCTATATTAATTATCCTTACAATACGCTGGCGACGGGGTTAAAGGTTAAAACCAAAACACTTTCCAGTACCGTATTTTCAACACCTGCAACGGCCTATCCCGGAACCGGACAACTGAGCAACCTGCTTGTGGATGGAAACGGGGTATTGCATTATTCCTTCGCCGATCTGGCTTCGAACACGCTCTATCATGTCTCGTCAAGCGATGGAGCTCATACCTTTTCAAGCCCTTCGGTGATAGCTCATGCCATACGGGTATTTCCTGATTCCGCGCAATTTGTGAATAACCGCGAAAATGCCGCACCTTCCTTAGCCAGTGATCAGCAGAATAATTTATTCATTGTCTGGAACGATTTTCCGGTAAATGCTTTTCCCAAGGCCTATTATTCAAAATCAACAGACGGGGGCATGACCTGGACCGCTCCGCTTGACTTATCCACGCAATTCAACGGTCATGTCTTTATGCCCACCGTTTCTGCCAGGAACAACCGGGTCAGCGTTTCTGCCAATATTCTCGACAATGCTCAGAAATCTTCGTACTACGTATTGAGCTCCTCGGATAATGGATCCAGCTTCTCCTCACCGGTTCAAGTAAGCAGTGGGGTGACCGATTTTGGGGCTATCGGGAAAAAAGTGTTTGTCGGCGATTACTCCACATCTGTCAGGAACAGTTGCACCATTTACAGCGCCTGGACGGATGCCAGGGCAAATGGCCGGAAGCAGTATATATCCAGATACAATGAATGCAGCGCAATGGGCATAGCAGAGTTTTCGCCGGTGAACAGCACTTTTTCGCTGGAGGCAACCTATCCAAACCCAACATTCAATTCAATTCATTTTACTGTAAACAGCAGCATTGCTGACGTGGTGAGTATTGAGATTGTTAATCTTCTGGGTCAGACAGTGCTTGGTAAAAACCAGGCTGTAGCTGAAGGCAAATCGGTTATTTCACTCGACCTGGACGAAATTTCGGCGGGCGATTATTTGTTGAAATTGACAAATAAGGCGCAGGATGTAATTACCCGGTTGATTTCAAAACGCAACTAATGTGAATGAACTACAGGATAGCTGACACCTGATCTCTCAGTTGATTTTCATGCTCTGTTCGAGATCCGTAAACGGAATGATTGTCTTGACCCCCATGGCCGCCACAGGCCAGGACTGAACAATGGTGGTAACATCCAGCCCCAGATCGATGATGGCATGATACAAACCGGCTTGACGTGCTCCGGCTTTCTGGATAATACCTGTTTGGGAAATCCAGACCAGGTCATCTTCAAAAAGCAGTTTCTCGGCCGGGAAATAATAAATCATATAGTCATTGGTGTGGGTTGATTTATCGCCAATGAAATAAATGCGCATCTCATAATTCGCATCGGCTATGGTTTTGCTTTCCTTTATTTCCTCCAGTTTCAAGGCTTCCGGCTGGAGTTGCAGACTGTCGGGGTTCAACCGATGCGGAGCTGCTGCCAGGTAGCGTACATAGTCTTCGTCGGTCTTGCAGGTAACAACGGTGGCCCCGGCATGAATAAAAGGACGCATGCCCCCCAGGTAATGCGGATGATAATGCCCGAACAAAAAGTATTTGATCGGTTTCCCAGGGGCAATACGCTTCGCTTCACTGCGTATGAGCTCCCCGTTTTCGCTGTTGAGCGGTGCGCCTTCCACCACCAGGAAATCGTTGAACTCAACGAGCAATACTTTGTCGTCGGTATGTTTGAGGTTGATGAAGTGGATATGGTCGTCGTATTTTTCGGAACTCAGTTCGGGGTGATTGGGTTTTTCTTTGAGAAAACCAAGACCAGAACCGGCAGCGAAGATCTGCTGCGCCTTCGTAACAAAAGAGGCCCCGGAGATGGCAACTTCATCGCGGAGTTTTCCATTGATCTTCTGGATGTGAATCGAATCGGGATAAGAGAGCTTGCTGAGACGGGTATATCCAGTATACAAAAAGGTGGTGAGCACGTCGCCAAACAGTTCGTCGTCGCTCAGGGTGGTGATGTGGCTGATCAGCTGATCCGCTTTTCGGATGTACAGCGTCACGATGGTATGTCCAACCGTTGTCTTGTAGATTGCCAGGGGCTTGAGGTTAGTTGATAGCGTCTCCTTCTGTGCAGGAATGTGGAGTTCGAAAAAATAATTGATCAGCAGAACCGGTGAATACCGGGCCGTTTGTATCAATGCTTCTTGAAGCGCCTTTTCTGTTGGTGCAGCCAGGCTGTCTTCGCCATAATCGAGCAGGAGCAGGGAGGCAGGATTTAGCCGGGTTTTGGAGAACATGATTCGTTTGCCGCTGCCGAGGGTGTCGGTTTTTGAGAAGCTATCGGTATTCAAAGACACCAAGCCTTTCACTGCATAGGTCGTGGCCTGCCAGGGTTTAAAGCTGTGTTCAAACTGGTTGATGGTTTCGGTAAATGAAAACGAAAGCCATTGCTGTTGAAGCGGTTTTACCTGTTTCGACCAACAGGCATTCAGAC
The DNA here is from genome assembly GCA_013289095.1 of Bacteroidota bacterium. Lineage (GTDB taxonomy): Bacteria > Bacteroidota > Bacteroidia > Palsa-965 > Palsa-965 > Palsa-965. The sequence goes on from JABDAO010000038.1 coordinate 23,672, forward strand.
AATCTGTTTGCTGGCTGTGGGCATTGAGTGTAAAGAGCAGAAAGATAAGAGATGCAAGAACGGTTTTCGGTGCGGAAGTATTGGATGCTTTGATCATAAAAAGAATGGTCTCGTGAATGCCAGGCCGGCATTGCAAGAGTTATGCCAAAGGGGAAATGCGATTGTCTTAGCTAAGTTTTATTTTCGACAGTTTCTTAAAAGCCTGCATCTCCACATCGGCAATTTCGAGCAGCATGTCGGCGCTGGTTTCATAATCCTTTTGTTCATCGAGTCTTCCTTTGTAGATACGGGCCATCTGGATTGCGCTGGAACGCCAGAGATCACCGGCCCGGGTAAAGTCCTCAGAAACCGTGAGGAGTTGATCCTGTTTGAGCATTGTTCCGGCTTGTTCCAGAAATGCAGCATACAGAAACCTGAAGCCACCGCCCCCGGTACCGATCTCTTCCTGCATTCGTACAATCTGACCCAGATACAGACCGGCCTTTCGGGGGCCAAGTTTCTCGCGCCATTTACGGATCTGTCGGGAAGTGTATTTTATTCCGGATACCCCGGCGAAACTGCCGGGAATGTGCAACATGTCGCGGGTGGTGATTTTGATGCCTTTGATGATCCCTTTTTTGAGGAGCGCATTGTCTATCTTGCCTGGAACCACCGGATAGTAGACATGTCCTTTGGGGGCCAGCGGCCCCCGGGCGAAACGAACCTTTGTCAGTTCTTCTTTGGTAAGCAGGGTGGATGTTTCCATCACCGGATCGCTGATCACGTAGTTGTCGCCTTCTTTTCCGAAGACAATGAGGTTGTGTGCATTAAAATGAAAACGGTACTCGGCTGGGAAATAGGGGAGGTGGAATACTCCAACCTGACAGGCCACGGGAATGCCTTCTGCAATTTTCTGATCGAGGTATTCCTCGGCCGAACGTTCGTCTTTAAACCGTTTCCGGGTTACAGCTATTCCCAGTGATTTGCAGGCCCTGCTAAAGATCCAGCCTGGAGCGGTACGGTAAGAAATGGCCGGGCCGTTACTGATTGTCAGAAAGGGGATGTGGAGGTAAAACAACCCTGACCCCAACCCGAAAATCAGGGGTTCGGAAATATAATCGAGTCCGTGGTATTGCAATAAGCTTGTGGCTACTCCGTTTTCACAATGCGCTGTCTGTACGTGCTTAAATTCTTTTTCCAATTTCTATCCTTTAAAATCTTTTAATTCGAGAACAGTTATCTCAAATGCTTTTGCATAGATGCTCAGTTTTGCCTCAGAAAGCGATTGAAATACGGCTGGTTTCATGTGCCGCTTTACCGTCATCTTCCAAAAACCGGTGTATTTCGAGAGGACAAACACATCCATCAGCTTCAATTCCATGAAATAGTAAACCGGACTTTTTTTTCCATTCTGTACCGCCTGTCGGGCTTCTTCCACGCGTTCCTTGATATCGCTCCAGGCATTGTCGAGCGCATCTTTTTTTACATCCCAGCCGGTGCTCAGGTCGGTGGTGTATTTACCTGTTTCGTCTTTCACATAGCACAGTTCGCGTGTTACATGTTCGAGCGCTGACTTATCCTGTGGCAGGTTTTCTTTTTTCGTTTCCCGTGTTTTGGGTACATCACAGACCGCTGCGGTGGTCTTCATTGACCAGTTGTTTCTTTGGCTTGAACCACATCTTGCTGATTTCCCTTGCCAGTTCTGCATCGTAAGGCAGCTCATTGCCTGTAGCCATGGAGGCAGGCATATCCAGATTGATTTGATAGGGGTCTACCGGCATGTCAAACGGAGTGCCATGAACCTTGGCGCTCACAAGCCGGAAGAGTTCAGCAGCTACTTTTTCGAGTACCCGCATATTGCTTCCTATTTTTTCGATGAGGGCCTGGGGTTCGTATTGCTTCTCGAGCCCCAGCTGGAACTCGCGCATGTAAGCAAAGTCAAACGGATCGACATAGTGATGGCCATAGCATTCTGTTTCGTCCGGGCCCCAGGCGATAAAGACGTCCTGCATCTTTTTGCTCAGTTCTCCAAATTTTCGTCCATACCCCGAGGAGGAGGAAAACAGTTCCTTGAGCAGTTGCAGGTTCGTGAATGCCTTGTTGGCAAAAAGCAAAGAGGGAACAGACCAATAGATGGCCCAGTCCCAGAATATTTT
>JABDAO010000039.1 GCA_013289095.1 Bacteroidota bacterium
GTCAGGATCGAGGTAAGCATGATCCCGATCGAGATAAGCATTGTCAGGATCGGGATAAGCATTGTCAGGATCGAGGTAAGCATGATCTGGATCGTGATAAGCATTGTCTGGATCGTGGTAAGCATGATCCCGATCGCGGTAAGCATTCTGACGACTCAGATCATTATTTTATTGGTTTAGACCATGTTGCATTAAGGGCATCTCTAATAACCCCGTTTTCTTGACCTCTCCCTGCCCCTCTCCCAAGGAGAGGGAATGTTTGGAAGGGGTTATTAGAGATGCCCTGTAGTAAAATCATTACTGCACACGGTTCTATGCACCCAGACAACGCAGCTTCAGAGGAGCTGTGTGGCATATTCATGTTCAGGAATGAACAAAAAAGAGCAATCACTGGTTAACTGCAAGCGCTGACCGGGCGCTGACCGGGATCGTTTAAGCAAACCCTATCTGATCAGCATCAGGAAACCGGTCAGATCATATTTCTTGCCATCGGTGCCATGGGCCGCGAGGATGTAAAAATAGGTGCCGTCTGAAGCCGGCAAACCGGCTATGGTGCGTCCATCCCATCCTTCCTGGGCAGAGTAGAGTTCGGTCATTTTAATACCCCAGCGGTCGTAGATGTTCATGTCGAAGTCGGATATACCCTGACTGTTTACGACGAAGATATCATTGATATTGTCTGAATTGGGGGTGAACACGTTGGGTATGGAGATGAATGATATCACATCGTTCACGATAATGATCAGGGTGGTTTTGCTGGTACAACCTGCTGCGCTTGTAACCGTTTCGGTAACGGTATAGGTGCCGGCCGTGTTGAAAACATGCACAGGGGTTTGTCCGTTGGCCGTTGATCCATCCCCAAAACTCCACGCCCAGCTGGTTGCATTCGGAGAACTGTGATCGGTGAATTGAACCGAGAAGGAAGCATACCCCGTGGTGCTGTCGGCCGAAAATGCGGATGTAACGTTGTTGACGGTTACCGAAGCAGTGGCTATAGCCGTGCCGCAGGTATTGCCTACGGTAACGGTATACACCCCTGCTGCCGAAGCCGCAATCTGTGGCAGGGCCGAACCGGTATTCCAGGAATAGGTAGCGCCTCCGGAAGCGTTGAGGATAAGCGAATCGCCCTGACAGACCGCGCCTCCGCCTGTAACCGCAGCTATGGGCAGGGGCAGAACGGTAACCGGCACGGTGGTTGAATTGCTGCCGCAGGCATTTGTAACAGTAAGGGTATAGGTCATCGGGAGGTTGACGGTCACCGAAGCCGTTGTAGCTCCGGTATTCCAGCTGTAAGCGCCGTTTCCGCCGGCATTCAGCACAACGGTATTGCCCTGACAGAATGTGGTTGACCCCACCGGTGTGATGACGGCCACAGGCGTAACCCCGTTGTTATGCACCGATATGGTATCCTGCTGCAAACACCCCGCTGCATCGGTAATAAAACAGGTATACAACCCGGCAGCAAGCGCAGGGGCTGTTGCATTGACAATAGCCGATGGGGTCCAGGAATACGTAAATACACCCGTGCCACCGGTGGCAGTGGCGCTGGCTGATCCGTTTGCCAGATTGCAGCTCGACTGGTTTGCGGTAAGCGTTGCAACCACCACCGGAGGCTGGGTGATCAGAAACGTTGCCGTGATTGAACAGGCGTTGAGGTCGCTCAGGGTACAGGTATAGGTGGTGTTCGGCTGAAGACCTGCGATCTGACTGGTTCCTTGCCCGGAGCCGGGAGCCGGAACCCAATTAAAAGTATAGGTGGGTGTTCCTCCGTTGGGCGCGGCGGTGGCCGTGCCAGTGGGGGTTCCGTGGCAAAGCACATTGGTCTGCGATGGGGTGATGGCCAAGGCAGCGGGTGCAGTGATGGTATAGCTCTGCTGGGCCGGGCATCCGCTGTGATCGGTAATGATGCAGGTATAAACACCGGCCGTTAGGCCACCGGCATTGGCCGTTCCCTGTCCGGTACCCGGGTTGGGCGCCCAGCTATAGGTATAGGCAGGGCTTCCGCCGGCAGCTGTGGCAACTGCGGTTGCGGTTGAACCGCCAGAGCACAACAGATTTGTCTGAGCCGGAGTAATAGCCAGTGTCGAGGGTGAGGTAATGGTATAGATCTGCTGCAGCAAACAGGCATTCTGATCGGTCAGCGTACAGGTATAGTTGCCTGCAGAAAGCCCCCCGGCATTGGCAGTGCCCTGCCCTGTTCCCGGAGCGGGCGCCCAGTTGTATGTATACGAACCGGTGCCTCCGCCCGCTGTGGCAGTGGCCGATGCAGCAGGCCCACCGTTACAGAGTACATTGGTTTGCGAAGGGGTGATGGTAAGCGCTGCTGGAGTAGAGATAGAAAATACTTGTTGTGCCGTACATCCGTTGTGATCGGTGAGTGAACAGGTATAGCTTCCCGTGGCAAGTCCACCGGCCGTAGCCGTTGTCTGACCGGTTCCGGGAGCGGGCGTCCAGCTGTAGGTATAGGCTGATGTACCGCCGCTGGCAGTAGCCGTAGCCGTGCCTGTTGGAGTGCCTGAGCAAAGCACGTTTGTTTGGGTGGGGGCTATGGCCAATGCTGCAACGGGTTGACTGATCGTAAAAATTTGTTGTGCCGTACAGCCGTGGTTATCGGTCAGGTTACAGGTAAAGGTTCCCGCGCCCAGCATTCCGGCCGTCAAGGTGCCTTGTCCGGATCCGGGGGCAGGCGCCCAGTTGTAGGTATATGCCGCAGTACCTCCGCTTGCCGTAACGGTGGCCGAGCCTGTTGAAGCCCCGTTGCAGGCCACATCTGTCTGCGTGGGGGCAATAGAAAGCGAGGCAGGAGCATTGATGGTGAAGAGCTGAGATGTCTGGCATCCGTGATTATCCGTCAGATCGCAGGTATAGGTGCCCCCGGTCAGACTTCCGGCGGTGATGGTTCCTTGCCCTGTAGCCGGTGCAGGAGTCCAGCTATAGGTATAAGCTGCAGTACCGCCTGCAGGGGTGGCCGTGGCCGAACCTGTGGCTACGCCATTACAAAGCACGTCGGTTTGCGAAGGGGTAATGGTAAGCGCCACGGGCGAGGTGATGGTATATGTTTGTGAAAGCAGGCATCCATGATTATCCGTCACGTCGCAGGTATAGATGCCCGCTATCAATCCTCCTGCGGTAAGGGTGCCTTGCCCTGCACCCGGAGCAGGAGTCCAGCTATAGGTATAAGCCGACGTACCGCCAGCTGCGGTGGCCGTGGCTGAGCCTGTCGGGGCGCCGTTGCAGGTTGTGTTTGTTTGGGTGGGTGTTATGCCTAAGGCCACTGCGGGTTCGGCAATGGTAAATGTTTGTGTTGCCTGGCATCCGTTCTGATCGGTGATGTTACAGGTAAAGGTTCCGGCCCCGAGTACACTTGCCGTACTTGTGCCTTGCCCCGCACCCGGAGCCGGGATCCAGCTATAGGTATAGACAGCCGCGCCGCCCGAAGGGGTTGCGGTGGCGCTGCCGGTAGTATTTCCACGACACAGCACATCGGTCTGCGCAGGGGTTACCGTTACCACAGGCTGTGTGATGGTTGCTGTTGCTGTACTCGAACAGGCATTGGCATCGGTGATTGTTACGGTATAAGCGCCCGCAGTCAAACCCGTATCGAGGGCTGTAAGCGCGCCATTGCTCCAGGAATAGCTCAACGAGCCTATCCCTCCCTTGGCGCCTACCTGGGCGCTGCCCCGGTTGGTGGCACAATTGGCATTGATCACAGCAATCATACTGTCTCTGATCTGAGCCGGTTGAATAATGACGGCTGATGCAGTACCCGAACATCCCGAATGATCCTGTACAGTCACTGAATAAGTACCCGGCGCCAGCCCTGATACAGAATCGAGCGTACTCGCCACCGGCGACCATGAATAGGTAAACGGAGCAGTACCCGCCGTAGGCGTAACCATAATAGCCCCGTCGCTGGTGCCAAAACATTTTACAAAATACGGGATGACCGTACTCTGTATCGAAGGCAGGTTGGGTATGTTGATGGCCACATTGCCAACACAACCCGTATGATCTGTTACTTCAACGGTATATGTTCCCGGGGCCAGACCCGTTTGTGTAGCCCCACTGGGGCCGTTAGACCAACTATACGAATAAGGACTCGTGCCACCCTGGCCCGTTACCGTGCCCGAACCGTTCAATGCCCCGCAGGTAGCTGCATTGGTGGTGATATTGGTGGTAATATTTACGCCCGATGTATTCACGAAGAACGTAACCGTATCGGCATTTCGACCGGGCGAACATCTGCTGGATGCAGAGGTTCTATTGCTCTGTATATAAAACTGATAGATGCCCGGGCAGAGACACGTGCCAAAATCGAACTGCCAGGCCCAGGTGTTTCCTCCCGTAGGGCCGCCAGATTGGTTGAAGTTGCAAGATCCGTTATGTCCGGAAGTACCCGAAAGATTTCCGTTGTTATCAATTTGCCAAACCCTGTTATCGAAATTATTTGAGAAGGAGTAGTCTGCTCCGGTTGGGCCCGTAACATTGAGGACAGCGCCTCCGTCGCAGGAGCTGCACGAGCTGGTATTGGTAACCGAGACCGAACTTACCGGAAATGAATTGCTGTAAAGCGAGTCGACAGCAACCCGGATGATGGTATCCACGGCACAGCCGTTGTTGTTTTCATGCAGCAATACCGAGTAGAACCCTCCGGCGCTATAGGTCCAGGCCGGATTGGTGATTGTATCGTTAAAAGTGCCGGAGTTATAAAAATCCCAATCGAATGACACCAGGGGCCCCGAAAGAGGTGTAGAAGTGTTGGTGAACTGAGTCGGGTTACCGGCACAAACCTGCGTAGCAGTAAACGAGGGTACCGGGGCCGGAGAGTTTGGGGAGGAAGGCACAACTATTTTAAAGGTGTCCAGACAGGATGCCCCAGCCGAGCTTGCCCCGATCAGGCTGTAATTGCCACCGCAGGTAATGCGTATAGACTGGGTGGTGGTAGGGCCTGGGATACAGGGCCCAATCCATTTATAGCTTGCCAAACCCGGAGGGCCGGTTAAGGTCACATAATTCATACCGGTACAAAACAAGGGAGAGGAAGAGGTGATATTCAGATTTGTACAGGCACAGGCTACGTAGGCATAGCCCAGGTGGGCGCCCTGGGCGCAATCGGCCGCTTCGAATTTTACAGTCACGCATTGACCAATGTATGCATTCATGGGAACAAATGCGGTTGTCCAGGGTTTACAATAAACAGTATCAGCGTTTGTTTGATAGTAAATGCCTTTGAAACCGGGAAGACCTGCACTGGCCACGACAAAATATTGCCCGCAGGAAGTGATCGGATTACCCGAAGCATCCAGTACAGACATCTTAAAAAATGGCTGCTGGGTGGCCACATGCGCAGGATTCTCGAGCACGACAGCAAACTGAACCGTAAGGATAGGGTTTGCGCTGGTAATCATAAACGATTGCTGCAAGATACCCACCCCATAACCCGGTTTAGCCCCATCGCCTACACGCGCGCATACTCCGCCAAGCGGAGGGGTGAGCGAAATAAGCCCACCGGCTATGGGATCGGTGCCCCCGGCCAGGATCAGACTGTCCTGATAGCTTCCGCCAGTGTTCGGGTCAGGCCCTCCGGTCTTTGTCACCGATCCGGCCGGGCCTCCGGTCACCGCCGTGATGAGATAGGAGCTTGTAGAACTGCTGTTGACAGCATAATAGGCGCTCCATGCAGCGAAGGTATGAGTCTGAAAGTTGATGTTGTCGCAGGCCGGATTACAGGGCGAATGGGTTATCCTGTTTTGACTGTCATCGTTGTTGATCAGCTTTCGGCCGCTTTGCAGATCTGCCAGCTCGGTGTTGATAAAGTTGAGGTATAGGGGCAGGTAATTCAGCTTCAAGGCATCAAAAAAGGCATTCGCGTTTGCGGCTGTGATGGCGCCCTTCCTGGCGCCCTCAAAGAATGCTCCCCGGTCTTTGAGGTATAACAGATTGTTCTCTTCCAGGAACAGGGCAATGCTGGCGGCGTTGGTGTTTGTGGCCTGGGTTATTTCCTGCTTCCATTGTTGCTCGCTTGTTTGCCAAAGCGTTTCGAGTGCGGTACCGCTCAGCCGGTTTTGGGCCACGGCCGGGAGAACAAAGAGAACCAACAAAAATGTGAAACAAGACAGCCGAAAGCTGTGACGGGTGGTAGCTTTGCTCTTCATAGGCCAGGAATTAGATGGATTACTTTGTAGTACTTCTAAAAGCTTCAATCAACGTAGGTCCTTCGTAAGCCCCGGAATCTTCACTTTCGGGTTAAACTATATATCATTATTCAATCCTGTCTCACCGTGCGAGTCTGTGTGTCAATATGCGTTGGCCGGAGTTTGAGCGACGCAGGTTGAGCAGATCCTGTCATTAAATTTTAGTTGTCGAAATTTCATATTACTTATAGTCCCAAACAAACCCAGATCGCTCCAATTTATATTCCTAATTCTCCCTATTATCACCCTTGTTTAGATACAATGTGCTGAGTTTCAAAGATTGATGTTATCAATTACGATATGATATCCGACAATCAATGATATAAATATATATCTAAATATATACAATGTCAATACATTAATAGATATTTGTTGAAAATTAATAGTGCAAAAATTAGCAGGAGTCGGAAATTAGTATGATGCGAGGAGGGGGTTTGGCGGGGTGAAGGGTATGACAAAATGCCAGGTTCTGGAAGGAACCGATACCGGAAGACATCCTCCGCTGAGCGCATAAGTGGAACACAGATAGCTAAAGATGAGGCAGATACTACCTGTCTGAGCCAATGGTTTTCTGGAAGAAGGGGGGGAATCCTGAAAATTTCAGATGATCAACCCCGGAAATCCTGGAAACGAGGGTCCTGGTTGCAGGCTGTAGAGTGTAACCGACTCTTCAGATGATATTACACCTCATCCAGGAATTAATCTGCCTTTGGGGACATTAAACGGAGACGAGCGTAAGAATCGGGGAAAAAGAAACAGGGAGAAAGAAGGAGTTGATACCGACAAAAGAGAGGCCGCTTTTTATTGCTCGAAGAAGAAATCAATGAGCCGGTTTATCTTATCCACAGTCAATGAATTTTCACCGCTGAAAAAACCATCAATCGCGCTGGCTACTTCCTTTGCAGAGATAAAACCGTCCTCATTTTTATCCAGGTCTTTAAACTCATCGGGCAGGGGTTTGTGTACGTGATTCGTATTCGGTTGAGAGCCTATCGATTTTTCGACTTCATTCAGCTTGTCCATCGAAGGGGCCGCGTTGAAACTATTACTCCGGGCCAGGTAGATTGAATCATACCGTGCTATCACCTTTTGATTAGCGGCTATCTGTTTATAGTTAAGCGCCACCCCATTGACATCCACTTTTGCACCTTTCTTGGTATTGGGTTCCTTGTCGAGGTAATCGGGCACCCCATCTCCATCTGCATCCAGCGGGCAACCATGTACGTCCACCTTTACATCCCAGGGGGTTCCCGGGCATTTATCGTCCACATCCTTTACCCCATCTTCGTCTGAATCGAGGTTATCAATGGCAGTCCAGTCTACCTTTTCATAATTGGCATCCTTATCAACTTCTACAGGATCCTTCCCGAAACGGTAGTGTACTGAAACATTGAGATAGACATATTTATCGTTCGTGGTTGCATCCGAGCTTCCATCAATATCTTTCACCAGTGTATAATTATAGGCAAAATTGATGCGGCTGCTCAGGTGTTCGGTCATATTGAACCGAAAACCAAAACCCAACGGAATGACCAGTGTAGTTTTAGGACCCGACAAAGGAGCCGAATACACATAATCCCTGCTTACGATTTGAGAAGAGGGTGTTCCCTGAGGGACATTGCGTATGCTCCCATCGCTCCAGTAATAGTATGGCTTACCTTGACTATCAAGCAGATCAGCATACGGGCGGTACATCATCATGGCAATCCCGAGCGAAATATACGGAGCAACCATCGCCCCGCGTTTCATGATGATGCCGTTGTCGAACGGAAAAACGGCATCCACTCCGTATTGGTTTACTTTTGTTTTAAAATTCTGGTTATCCGAAGGCTGGTGGTTATTGCCTGCGACATGCCCGAATACTCCATTCACAGAAATGGCCAGCAAATCATTCAACCGTTCTTCGGCCGTGAAATGAAAGGCCGGACAAATTGCGGCAAAGGTTCCGACCTGGGCCTTGGTGGTATTGCCCACGGTGCCATAATAGCTCATCATGCCAAAACCGGCCCCGATCGAAGGAAGCTCCATTCGTTTGGGAGCGCTGACAGAGTCTTTGTTCCCGGCCTGAATACCCGAAATGAAGAGCAGGAAGTACAAAAAGGAGGAAAGTATGGTTCTTCGCATAGACCTGATTTTGCTAAACGCAAATCAACAAACACACTCGACAGACCTGAAATTAAATGATTGAATACGTAAATTTACATTTGTATTTTTTAAAAAACAAGTTTAGTTTGAAGGGTTCGTCAATAAATACCGTTTTAGCGCCCTCCCACCCGCATGCCCGTACCTGTTAAACAGGGTTTAGGTGAACCTTCACAATTCTTTCCCGATCCCGTAATCAGCTTGTTTGGTTCCGGAGAACTTTCAGACTGGCAAAAAAACAGTTAAATGGAGTGGCCCCTTGTCCTATTTTAAATGGCCTGGAATGTCATTTTATGCAATCCACTCCCTGAAACCCTCCATTCATCATCCAAAAACAGTCATCCACTCATTCCTCTTCACAGGCTTTCATTTCCTGTTATCTTTGTCCTCAAAATCAACCAAACCCCCTATGAAAAGAACGACTACTATTTTAAGCATGGTATTTACCGGTCTGTTTTCGCTCAATGCGATTGCCGGCGATGGCATTGCCAACGCCAACACCCCTGTGTCAGACGGCATGGTTATCCTCAAAAAAGGGAAAGAAAGCAGCTCTGAAGGGGTTAAAGGTAAAATGATGCTGACCGTTGGAGTGGGCTTTAACACCGTAAAGTCGGCCACCGTAGTAAGGTATGATGCCAGCAGCTATTTTGTTAATACCATGGGGGGAGATGCCACTCCCAAGGGAGGGGGCCTTGCTCCTCTTTACAATATCATCTTCGATTATGGCCTGGCCAACAAGTTTACTGTAGGCGCCGGAATCGGTTATCAAATGTTTTCTGTTAAATGGTCTGACAATTCAGGAGCCAACCTGTTTTCGAATACCGACAACTGGACCCGTCTTTCACTGACGGTAAGGGGCGATTTTCACTTCATCTCCAAGCAGCACTTTTCAATGTACACAGGGCTAAGGGTTGGATACAATATCTATTCGATGACAACCGATGCAAATCCAACGCTGTTCCCCAATTACACGACATCGCTCAATGTCACTCCCAGCGTATTTGCTGTGCAGGCACATATTGGGCTCACCTACTTTTTCACACCTTTAATTGGCATCAATGCCGAAGCCGGTCTTGCTGTCGGCGGACCCTATGTTGGAGCCGTGGGCGTGAAATTTAAGTTCTAATCCTGGGAAGAAGCACAGACATAAACTTTTTATCTTCGCTTCTGCCCCCTTGTTCTGATTACCTGTATCCTAAAAAACCAAAAAGAATTCCAGATGGAATGCCTTTTTGTTTTTTTTCTTGTTTAAAATAGTGCCGGATTCAAGGGTGTTTGATGGATGAAGAAGCGGATCTTTCGAATGAACGTCATCTGATTTTTCATCCGACACAACAAACGCATACCTGTTTATCAGCACTGTTTATCCGACAGCATCCCTCTTGTCTTGTCCTTTGGTTGATCCTTGCCCCAGCAACCCGTTTAATAAATATTCAGGATCGGCATGTCGGTTGTATCCAGTTTGGTTTTATCTTTGATAAGCGATTTCTCAAATATCGAAAGGGCAAGGTTCAAGAGGTTGTTTTCCGGCATTGTCCTCTTAAAAAAACAAGTCAGCTTTGAACGACAGCTTTGTCTGTAAAGGAATAAAAATAAAACGAGCAAGATACGTTTCAGCATTACGGCCGCAGCGCGAATGTGAAAATCCTCCGGTGGACACTCAACATGTTCTGTCTGCGGCTCTCACACCTTGTATTTGCGAGATATCGGAGTTGTTGAAGATCCACTTTAGGGAGTTGCAAGACAATGTGCGAGGAAGGCCCCGAATGATCACCGGGGTCTTTTTTATTACGGGCAGACAACTAACCGACCAGACTGTCAGACAACTAACCCACCGGCATTCCGGCTATGACCCAATGCCGCTGTGCTGAATTCCACACCAGGGGGAGGCACCGTTTATTCATTTTCTATCTCTCAGTATTAACGGCAAACTGATCTGATACGAGTTCGTGAACGCTCCCATTTATCCCGCATGTTTCAGTTGAAGATGGCTAACGCTCTGAAAGGGCCCCAACTCTCAGGAGTAGCGGGATAACCCATCCCGATGACTATCGTGACTGCACAAAATCCAAACGCACTGAACAGTAGTGGCACTGCGTTTCTACTGTTCATGTTGGGTTTATTTATATCCATCGGTCAGAGTCTTTAAAAAACTCACGATATCCTTTTCTTCCTGGGGTGTCAGGTGCAGATTACCTGTATTGACAGTATCTATATTCGATGCCACTTCGGGTGGAGGATAGCCTGAGCCAGGTAAATTCCTGATATTGTAGAAATGAACAACCTCATCAAGCGTATTAAAGCATCCATTATGAAAATAGGGTGCAGTGATTGCAATATTCCTTAAGGTTGAAACCTTGAACATGCCGTTATATGCTCTGTTGATGACAAAATCGCCCAGGCCGACATCAACATAATTTGAACCCGAGGGGTTGAAAGCTGATGGAATAGTATAATAGGGGTTGTCTGGGTTTTTAGGAACGCCATCATTTGAGTAGGTAAAATCAGTAAAGAGCGCTTTTCCGCACGAAGGGTCCAGACTTATCAAATGGCATTTGGTGCATTTCCCCCGCAGCGTATCAGAGAACAGCTGCATGCCGCTAAGCTCCTCCACTGTCAGCGAAGCCTGTCCTTTTAAATAGTAATCATATTTAGACGTAAACCTGTTAGTTAATCCAACTGAAGCTTCGTAAGCTGCAATGGCATCGGCAATATTATTAAACGCAGCGGCCACATCCGTCACATCGCCATAGACTTGCCTGTATACAGGAAAATAGCTTACCGCATTCAACTTAAAAATGACGGCTGCAGGGTTAGGATTATTCATCTCAAGTTCATTCAGAAATGGCTTTTGGGCTTGCTGAACGAGTGTATTTACACGCCCATCCAAAAAGAAACCTCCCTTGTATGAAGAATCAGGTATGCTGTAATGCAGGGCAGACGGTGTAAACATGGAATAGGCAATGCTTGGTGCATTCCGATTCCCGTACAACCCGTCAACGGCTCCTTCTGAAACAATACTGTGATTCAGATCAGTGAATGCCGTTTCTGGGGCATGACAACTGGAACAGGAAAGTCCTACAGGGTTTGAAAGGCTTTTATCAAAGAACAAATCTTGACCCAACTGAACCTTCAACTGAACTATTGGAAGGACAGGTGCAGTAGTAATGAGCTCTTTCTTACAGGCCACGAACAAGAAGATTACTGACAGACAGAACAGTCTTTCTTTTTTGCTTTCCCAACACCTTGGGGTGAGAAATGTCCTCCAGAAAAGAATGCTGTTGTTTTTCATCGCTAACTGAATTAGAATGGCTCTCATTCATTAGTATGGCTTTCAATCCCTTCATACTTTAGCGTCTGTTTGAGACTATAAAAAAAAGAGACCTGAAGTACACTCCTACCGAAAGCGCTCAAAACGCAAAGGATCGATCCCACACGTTTCATGCTTTTGCTTTCACAGGGGATCATTTACGTATCCGGGGTTTTAGGATACCCCGTGAGCCATAGACCGCAAGACAAAGGAAGAGAGGATCAAAAGTAAATACAATACCTAAAAGGCGGTATTTCACGAGAAGACGATACCTGAGCTCACTATCAAGCCTTGATATTAACCACAAAAGATGTTGATTTTGAAAAGAGCGCAGCGCATTGAAGGAAAGTGGCTCAACCCACACAACGTGCAATAAAAGCTGTAGGATACAGGGCGTAGCTTTCACTCCTGCAAATGATCACCTAGTACTGCCCTCTGTAAAAACAACGCTTTTTATCAAGTTCCAGCGGATGGTCCTTAAACCACTCGCCAAATTCAAGCCATTTTGCCGAATTGAGGTAGTGCCAGTCGGTAAATTCCTTCCTGTCGCCTTCCATCAGAAGCCAGTAGGTATAGGCTTCCATCTGCCCTGCATCCAGGACCTGTTTCTGGAACTCAAAGAGTGCATTCGGAAAGGTCTTATCCAAACCGTTTTTGTAATATTCCTTAACAAAATTCTGACGGATATGGCTAAGCGATGCCAACGTAATACTTACCTCGTTTAGCGTAGCAATGGCAAGTGTAGGCTCATAAACCCCCACACCGAACAACATCTTGCCAGCTCTAGACTGTGCGGTGTCCTTTACAGGGAGCAACGCCTCTTTGCTGAAATGGACAGTAAACATACTGTCTTTTCTAAATTTAATCTGACTCTTATAGGTATCAAACAAAAGCTTGCTGATTTCAGCACTGCGCGGACTCCCTCTTTCAATATTAATAAACAACTCACCATAAATCATTCCCCAGACCGATTCGGTTGAGTGGCAGAACAATTTGGCTGCCCAGTAATAATTGGAAGCAAAAGCCGGATCAGACTGGATGCCCATCTCGAAATAAACCAAGGCCCTGTTGTACTCCTTTTTCGATGTTTCGGCCAATCCACATTCCAGACAAAGCCTTGCGGAGGAAGGGAATTTTTTCAGCCCAGCCCTGTATGCATCCGAAGCTTTTTCGGGCTGATGCATGTTTTCATAACAATTACCTGCCAACTCATAGATAAGATCCGTCACATCTTTTCTCAACATTAAGGGCTGCAGATAACTTTGGGCAAGGGTAAAGTCCTTGTTAGCGGAGTAAACATATGCCAGTTCATAGGGATAATCAATAGTGGATGGGTCTAGTTTTATGGCCTGCTGCAGAAGCTTCACGGCTTTCCCGGCATGCCCGCTATCGGCCTGTGCCTGGGCCTGTGTTGCAAGAATAAATGCCTGAGCTTTCCTGGCAGGAGCCTGCCTGGCAGGAGCTTGCTTTTTTGTTTGTGAAAAAGAGTATCCTGGACAAAAGGAGAGGATGAGACAGAACAAGACCGCGAATTTATTCATCAACCGAATTGCTAGTATTTCTATTTTTTTATTTCATCAAACTGTACCACCGAAACCCCGTTTAGCTTCCCCTCAAGACGGATCATTGTCCTGGCCACATCCAACCCATGAATTGGCTTGTATTTTCTCATCCTTCCAAACATCAAAGGGCTGAATATTCTGCTGATAAAGGTCCACAGCCCCTCGCCCGCCCTCACCTCATTACGGCTTCCAAGAAGGAAGGAGGGTTGCATAAATACAATCTGAGACACCCCCGATTTTGACACAGCGGCTTCCATTTCTCCCTTGATACGCAGATAAAAATTAGAGCTGTCGGCCGAAGCGCCAACAGAAGATACCACCATCATACACGGAATCTTGTTAGTATGAGCGATTGCCGCAAGCTGAACCGGAATTTCATAATCAATAAACCGACGTCCTTCCTTGGAAGGTGTATTTTTCACGGTAGTGCCAAGACAGGAAAAAATTACATCTCCATTCATTTCACTTGAAATGCGGTCGAGTGAATGAAAATCGGTGATGATCTGCTTCAGCTTGGTATGCTGCAACGAAAGCGATTTTCGCACAAATATTTTCACACTATCATATTCGGGGTTGCGTAATAATTCTTCCAGCAAATAGCTTCCTATCATGCCTGTTGAACCGAATAGAAGCGCTGTTTTTGTCATTGCGAATACTGTTTAAGATCTCTTGGTTTTTAAAGATTCGTGAAGACTCCAAAGTGTACTCATCCGGCAATTCTCCAGAAGAAGCGTATCACGACACCTGGGGTTCCGGCATTACGCACTTGAATGACAACTGCTGATCACGTATCCATTCCATGCGGTAAAAGGTCTCCTTTCAAAACAAATTTAGCTGGTTGGGCTTATCCAGGTCTTTATGTTTTTCTTCGAATTCCGCTTTTTTTTTTGCGGCCAGACGCATCGCTTCCACTGGTGATATGCTTGTGTTTTCAAATTCTATTTCTTCACGGGGTATCGCTATTGTTTTTTTTTTACTTTCTGCCGTTTCCACCGGGCTTACATCTTTTATTTTGTTTGGGCTAAGCTTATTTCCTTTGGCCTTTATATTTCTGACCTCAATAAAATCGGCCAGCTTTACCTTTTCATCTTTCGGCGCAAACCCCTTGATCTTAGCAAACTGCAGATTGATAACAGGCGCTGTTTCAAGCGACACCAACTCCACCCGGCTCTCCGGATTTTCGGTGATAAAATGTACGCGTGTACTGGATGCATCAAGAGCGAATCGTTTTACAAAATGCAGTTTACTTTCACCATCCCAATAAACGGCGGTCAGGATTTTTGCCGGATCAAATTTCTCCATCAGGATGATATCATCGTCAAAATGGGCTGTCAGTTCAACGGCTTTGAGTGAATAATAACCACTGGTGGTCACCACCAGTATTTTATCCTCCACCATAAACTCACCGAGATAAGTTCCTTTCACATCGTAGTTGATTCTCCGAACCGCTTCATCAAACCATACTTTATGAGCGCCCAGAGTGGACATCCCTTTCTCCTTGATCACCACTTTCTTCACGGGGTTACGGGTAACCATATTACCCATGGAGCTGCGGGATTTAATGGCCAGTTCGCTGAAGTCCAGATCGAACTGTAGTTTGCGAAGCGCTACTGCCGGTTTGA
This sequence comes from Bacteroidota bacterium, assembly GCA_013289095.1. Classification (GTDB taxonomy): domain Bacteria; phylum Bacteroidota; class Bacteroidia; order Palsa-965; family Palsa-965; genus Palsa-965. Next base: position 14,831 of record JABDAO010000039.1, read on the forward strand.
GGAATACAGTAACTCGCTCGGCCTCACCATTGGGGTTGGCAGAAAAATAGAGTATTTCAGAACCGGCCGTTCCTTTACATAAGTCATAAGGCTTGTCGCGCGTAATCCCGGTCACATTAAAACGTTTCATCAGTACCGCACCTTTGGGCCCATCGCGGTAGATCAGGTTATAGGTTGTACGCTCATCATTCTTTTTGAAAATGGCAATGTGCAAAAGGTCTTTACCGACAAAGGCCTTGTCCTGCACCTTACTCACAACCATGGTACCATCCTTCCTGAATACAATCAGGTCGTCAATATCCGAACAATCGCTCACAAACTCATCTTTCTTGAGACCATAACCGGCAAAGCCTTCTTCCCGGTTTACATAGAGTTTCTCGTTCGCGATTACAACCCTTGAAGCAACAATATTCTCAAACGATTTTATTTCTGTCTTCCGTTCCCGTCCTGTTCCATATTTCTTTTTCAGGTCTTTGAAGAATTCAACGGCATAATCGGTGAGGTTGATCAGATGATGTTTCACCTGTTCTATTTTCAGATCCAGTTCTTTTAACAGGTCATCTGCCTTAATGCTGTCGAACCGGGTAATGCGGATCATCGGGATCTGGGTAAGTTTCTGAAGATCCTCGTCCTGCACCTCCCGAAGGAATTTCTTTTTGAATGGCCTAAACCGTTCGTAGAGGTACTGATACAACGTTTCACGATCGCTGTATTTTTTGAAATCGATATACATTTCTTCTTTGATGAAAATCTTTTCAAGCGAAGCGAAATGCCATTTTTCCTGAAGCTCATGCAGCTCAAGTTCCAGTTCTCGTTTTAACTGCTCCAGGGTCTTGTGTGTGGAGATTTTAAGCATCTCGTTGACGCCAACAAAACGGGGACGGTCGTTTTCGATTACGCCGGCATTGGGCGATATCGAAAGCTCACAATCGGTGAATGCGTAGAGGGCATCAATAGTCTTATCCGGATCAGAGCCAACCGCCAGGTGAACAAGAATTTCGACATTTTCAGCCGTATTGTCTTCCACCTTACGGACTTTGATTTTTCCTTTCTCGTTAGCATTCAGGATGCTTTCGATGAGCGAGCTGGTAGTCGTACTAAAGGGTATTTCGCTGATGACAAGGGTTTTCTTATCGTACATCCCGATCCGGGCACGTACGCGTATTCTTCCACCCCGTAATCCATCATTGTAGTTCGAAAAATCGGCAAGACCACCAGTAGGGAAGTCGGGAACGATTTCGGCTTTACGTCCTCGAAGGATGGCAATGGAGCCATCAATCAGCTCACAAAAATTATGCGGGAGAATTTTACAGGCCAGCCCCACGGCGATTCCTTCAACCCCCATCGCCAAGAGCAATGGAAATTTCACCGGAAGTGTAACAGGCTCTTTATTTCTGCCATCATAACTGCTTTGCCAGGTGGTGGTCTTTGGATTGAAGACGACATCAAGCGCAAATTTAGAAAGGCGGGCTTCAATGTATCGGGGAGCGGCAGCGGAGTCGCCCGTAAAAATATTACCCCAGTTCCCTTGCATATCAATGAGGAGGTCTTTCTGGCCGATCTGCACCATGGCATCGCCAATAGATGCATCCCCATGGGGGTGATATTTCATGGTATTTCCGATGACGTTCGCTACCTTATTATATCGGCCGTCTTCCATTTCCCACATCGAATGAAGGATGCGGCGGTGAACCGGTTTCATCCCGTCTTCAATGGCAGGCACTGCACGTTCGAGGATCACATACGATGCGTAATCCAAAAACCAGTTTTTATACATTCCACTCAGGTGCGTGATGTTATGATCATTGCTGCTTGAATCGAATGGTTCGAATAATCCTTTTTTATCGCTCATTGGTTCCTCTTGTTCATAGTTCAACAAAATCAATCATTCCTACACCGCTTCTTCAACCAGGTCTTTTTCGACCTTCAGGTTTTCAATGATGAAATCCTGACGCTCCTGGGTGTTCTTTCCCATAAAATAGCTCAGGATGCCGCCGATGGAACCCTCCTTTCCTACAATGACGGGGTCAAGACGAATGTCTTTGCCGATAAAATGTTTAAACTCATCGGGCGAAATTTCGCCCAAACCTTTAAATCGGGTAATCTCCGGCTTTGCCCCCAGCTTAGCAATAGCACGCCGGCGTTCTTCATCCGAATAACAATAAATCGTTTCCTTCTTATTCCGTACGCGGAAGAGCGGGGTCTGGAGGATGTATACATGCCCATTCTTCACCAGATCAGGAAAGAATTGCAGGAAGAATGTGAGCAACAACAACCGGATGTGCATACCATCCACATCGGCATCGGTGGCAAGCACAATGTTGTTGTAACGCAAATTCTCGAGACTCTCCTCTATATCAAGCGCCGCCTGCAGGAGGTTGAATTCCTCATTTTCGTATACGATCTTTTTGGTGAGACCAAATGCATTGAGTGGTTTTCCCTTTAGACTGAATACGGCCTGAGTGTTTACATCCCTGGTCTTGGTCAAGGAACCACTGGCCGAATCACCCTCACAGATAAAAAGAGTGGTCTCCAATCTACGTTCAGCCTTATCCGTATAATGAGTACGGCAATCGCGCAGTTTGCGGTTGTGTACGCTTGATTTTTTGGCACGTTCCCTGGCCAGTTTCTGGATGCCGCTCAGTTCTTTGCGTTCGCGTTCGCTTTGTGTAATCTTGGTAAGCAGAATCTGCGCAACATCTGGATTCTTGTGCAAATAATTATCCAGCTGGCTTTTGATGAAATCATTGATAAAACTCTTGATGGAAGGGCCGCTGGGCCCAATATCCTGGGATCCGAGTTTGGTTTTGGTCTGCGATTCAAATACGGGCTCCTGCACCTTGATACTGATTGCAGCGATGATAGAGGTCCGTATATCCACCGCTTCGAAATCCTTTTTATAAAACTCCCGGATGGTTTTCACCACAGCCTCCCTGAATGAAGCCTGGTGAGTACCGCCCTGAGTAGTATGCTGACCATTTACGAACGAGTAATATTCTTCGCCGTATTGTGCATAACTATGCGTCATTGCCAACTCTATATCGTTCCCTTTAAGGTGTATAATGGGATACAGGATTTCCCCGCTCAGATTTTCCTGAAGCAAATCTTTCAGTCCATTTTCACTTTTGTAAACTGCTCCGTTAAAATTAAGGGTGAGACCGGTATTGAGGTAAGCATAGTTGCGCACCATGCGCTCCACATATTCACTCAAGAACTGACATTTAGGGAAGATCCTGTCGTCAGGGATGAAGGTCACCAGCGTACCCGATTTCTCGTTACTGTCGGCGAGTTTATGTTCTTTTGTAATTTCACCCCTACAGAATTCAACCGTTTTAATTTTCCCTTCCCGGATTGACGCTACTTTAAAATAACTGGCCAACGCATTTACAGCCTTGGTCCCTACTCCATTCAGACCCACTGATTTCTTGAAGGCTTCAGAATCGTATTTAGCCCCGGTATTTATTTTGGAAACAACATCCACCACCTTACCCAGTGGAATTCCACGCCCAAAATCGCGCACGGTCACTTCACCATTATTGATGGTAATGTCTATTTGTTTTCCAGCCCCCATCACAAATTCGTCGATCGAGTTGTCCATCACTTCCTTGACCATGACATAAATCCCATCGTCTTGCGACGACCCATCACCCAGTTTTCCGATATACATACCCGGACGAAGCCGGATGTGTTCCTTCCAGTCGAGCGATTTAATACTGTCTTCGTTATACTTTGATTCTGCCATCTTTTTTCGTTCTGATATTTTAACTAAAAATTCAGTGCTTTCCCGTTATTGAGCCGGCTACCCTTTTATTCCTGCGATACCTGTTATTAAATTGGACTGTCCAGTTGATTTCCCCGATTCCCCTCATCAGGAACAGGCACTGTCCTTTTCTTCCCGATCTGCTCGGCAAGCATTCCCCCCAAGTAGGCGGAGGGAAGATAAATGATCAATGAAACAACTACAAACCAGAGCGGATGTTTGAGCATTGTGAAATTAACAATGCCTCCCGCTAATATGATTGTTCCAACAAATAGACTAACCTGCATCCTGTTTTTCCTGGAAATGAGTCCTCCTAAAAAAGCGCCGGTAAACGTGCCGAAAGCGTACGCTGTGAGCAGACAACAAAAAGCTCCGGCAGGCATGCCCTTGATCATATCCTCAACGGCTTCCTTACTCATGGGTTCGATATGCGCGGGGACCGGGTATAGCAGAGGAACAAGTTGTTCAAGACCGCCAACAATGAACATCGCTGCGAACGAACCTAGTACTACTGCTAATATTCTATTTCCCATTATCGTGTTTAAAGTGAGGAAACTGAAAACAAGGAACTAAACGTTAAACCTGAAATGCATCAGATCTCCATCGGCAACGATATACTCTTTACCTTCAATGCTCAGTTTACCTGCATCCCTGCAAGCCGCTTCCGAGCCGAGGGAAATAAAATCGTTGTATTTGATAACTTCGGCTTTAATAAATCCTTTTTCAAAATCGGTATGAATCACCGATGCTGCCTGAGGGGCGGTCATCCCACGGGTGATGGTCCACGCCCTCACTTCTTTTACACCGGCGGTGAAATACGTTTGAAGATCGAGTAAACGGTAAGCTGCCTTGATGAGTTTGGTTACACCAGGCTCTTGCAGACCAATATCGGCCAGGAACAACTGGCGTTCTTCGTAGGTTTCCATCTCTGAAATTTCGGCTTCCATCTGTGCGGTAATCACAACTACCTCGGCGCCTTCGTCTTTTACGGCTGCTTTTACGGCATCCACATACAGATTACCCGTGTTCACGGATGCGGTGTCAACATTGCAGACATACATCACCGGCTTGATGGTAAGCAGGTGACAATCGGCAATATGAATCTTGTCTTCTTCCGAAATCTGCACTGCCCGGGCTGATTTGCCTTGTTCCAGAACAACCTTGATCTGGCTCAGTATCTCGAATGCTTTCTTGGCGTCCTTATCGGTCTTCGCGAGTTTTTCGACCCGTCTTATTTTTGCATCAATGGTTTCAAGGTCTTTAAGCTGGAGTTCGGTATCGATAATTTCTTTGTCACGTACCGGATTTACAGAACCATCTACGTGCACCACGTTTGGATCGTCAAAACAACGGAGTACGTGGAGTATTGCATTCGTTTCACGGATATTGGCAAGGAATTTATTCCCCAATCCTTCGCCTTTGCTCGCGCCTTTTACCAGACCCGCGATATCAACAATTTCAACCGTTGTGGGCACAACCCGTTCGGGTTTGACGAGGGTCTCCAGTTTCTCAAGCCGGTCGTCTGGCACGGTAATGACACCCAGATTGGGTTCGATGGTACAAAAAGGAAAATTGGCTGCCTGGGCTTTTGCATTCGACAGGCAGTTAAACAGGGTCGATTTGCCCACATTCGGTAATCCTACAATTCCACACTTTAATGCCATAACGATGATTCTTGCGATTTAGTTGATTCTGATGATCCGGGGCATGAATTACGATAGACAGGGCAGCCACACCTCCCTTTTTTCACAAGCCGCAAAGATACCATTTGATGCAGGTTCTAAAAATCAACGGAAGCCTAATAAAAACAGAGTTTTCAACAGGTCTGTGAATGTTATGAACATTACCGGGGGCCTTGTTAAAAACATTTACTTTTGAAAACATTCTATCGAAAAAAATTAATTCAAAGTAAGATGCCCGAAATCAAAGACTTAGAAAATATTTGCAGCCAGGTACGCCGCGATATCGTACGCATGGTTCATGCTGTCAATTCGGGGCATCCCGGTGGTTCACTGGGCTGTACTGAATACTTTGTTGCACTTTATTTCCATACACTCAAACACAATCCGGCCAAATTCAGCATGGATGGCATCGGCGAAGATCTGTTTTTTCTTTCGAACGGACATATATCCCCCGTATTTTATAGTGCTCTGGCCCGTTCCGGGTATTTCGAAGTAAAGGAATTGTCAACTTTTCGTAAACTAAACACTCGTTTACAAGGACACCCTACTACGCACGAAGGCCTTCCCGGTGTACGGGTTGCCTCGGGTTCACTGGGTCAAGGCATGTCTGTTGCCCTCGGCGCAGCTGTGGCAAAGAAACTAAACAAAGACGACCGTTTTGTATACAGCCTACATGGCGACGGAGAGATGCAGGAAGGCCAGATCTGGGAAGCTGCCATGTATGCTGCTGCTAAAAAAGTGGATAACATCATTTCAACGATTGATGTAAACGGACAACAAATCGACGGCTCTACCGAAAGCGTCTGCTCCCTGGGCGATCTTCACGCCAAATGGCTGGCGTTTGGATGGGATGTGCTTTCCATGAACGGAGCCGATATCAGCAATGTAATTGCTACCCTTCAAAAAGCAAAAGAACATTGCGGAAAAGGAAAACCGGTGATGATACTGATGACAACGGCTATGGGACAAGGAGTTGATTTCATGATGGGCACCCACAAATGGCATGGTACGGCTCCAAACGATGAACAACTTGCAAAGGCCCTTGCCCAATTGCCCGAAACAGTTGGAGATTATTAATGTATCTCTGGCATGAAGAGCATCTTTCATAACCCACTCCGCACATTCCCGCTGCAAGAGAGAGGAATAGGGAGAAGTCGAGAGACAGGGGGCATCCGCAATGCCCCGAAGGTAACCACCCAGGCAACCTCGTTGCAATGACAAAAAATACAACTTACATCAGCATCCGAAAAAAAATCTTCTCGCTCTTCTCCGGTCTCTTTCTGTTGACAGGTTCTTTTTCTTCTCTCCATGCCCAGTCTGGCGAGCCCACCCGCATCCTCTTTATCTTCGATGCCAGTTTTAGCATGTACGATCAATGGCAGAGCGGGACAAAGATTGAAATTGCAAAAACCTTGCTTTGCGAGTTCATGGATACGCTCCGTAACATTCCGAATTTGGAAATTGCACTGCGTTGTTTCGGACACCAAAGCCCTTTACGGCCCACGGTTGATTGCAAGGACACCAAGCTCGAAGTCCCGTTTGCCACGGCAGCAAAAAACGTCCCCTTACTGAAAGCCCGGATACGAAGAATTGTGCCTACCGGTACCACGCCAATAGCGTATTCACTGGGCGAAGCCGCGAATGATTTCCCGTCAAGCTATGGACGAAATGTAATCGTGCTCATTACCGACGGGGTGGAAGAATGCAACGGCGACCCCTGCGCTGTTTCACTCCTGTTGCAGCAAAAAGGAATCGTCCTCAAACCTTTCGTTCTGGGCATTGGTCTCGGAAACATGTTTGCAGATCTCATGGGTTGTATCGGGAAATTTTATGACATCACCAGTGAGAGCACATTTACAACCGTCTTGAATATGGTCGTAAACGAAGCCATCAACCTCACCACCGTACAAGTTAACCTGCTTGACATCAACAAAAAGCCCTCGGAGACAGACGTAGATATGACCTTCTACGATCAGCAAACCGGAGAACTAAAATACAACTACGTGCATACCATCAATCACCGCGGAAACCCGGATACGATCAACATCAATCCGGCCATTTCATACCGTCTGGTGGTGCATACTATCCCTCCGGTCGAAAAAACAGGGGTCGTCCTGAAACAGGGAAAACACAATATCATCTCCTTGGACGCGCCTCAGGGAACACTTGCGTTGAAGATTGACGGCGCCAATACGTATAAATCACTCCAGGCCGTCATCCGTCAAAAAGACCAGAAAACCACCCTGCATGTGCAGGATTTTACCCAGACCGAGAATTTCATTGCAGGCAAATACGATGTCGAAATACTTACTCTGCCCCGCATCATCCGGACCGGAGTAGACATCACTCAAAGTAAAACAACCACCATCACCATTCCCCAGGCCGGGATCCTTGCGCTGACTAAACAGGGGGAAGGATCGGGCAGTGTTTATCTCGAAGATGGGAAGAAACTCATTTGGGTTTGTAACCTCAAAGACCAACTGACACAGGAAACAGTTATCCTGCAACCGGGCAATTACAGGGCAGAATTCCGCTCAAAGATCTTACGCAAATCAGATAATACCGTTGAACGGAGATTTAAGATCGAAAGCGGGGTTTCGACCTCGGTAAAACTTTATTGACATGCATCCACCGAACATTTGTAAATTCGTCAAACTTATTTGTCTTATTCCAAACACATGAAGCACACCTTTACTGATAAAAAAGATACCCGTTCGGGTTTCGGAGCCGGGCTTTTAGAGCTTGGAAAGACTAACCCTAAAGTCGTAGCCCTGTGTGCCGATCTCACAGGTTCATTGAAGATGGATGCGTTTCAAAAAGAATTCCCCGACCGCTTTTTCCAGGTTGGTATTGCCGAAGCCAATATGATGGGCCTCGCTGCAGGAATGACCATCGGAGGAAAGATTCCCTTTACCGGAACCTTTGCCAATTTCTCGACCGGACGCGTGTATGACCAGATCCGCCAATCTATTGCGTATTCGGGCAAGAACGTAAAAATATGTGCTTCGCATGCCGGGCTTACACTGGGTGAAGATGGGGCCACACACCAGATCCTGGAAGACATCGGGCTCATGAAAATGCTTCCCCATATGACGGTGATCAACCCCTGTGATTATAACCAGACCAAGGCTGCCACCATTGCCATTGCCGCGCTCGAAGGCCCTGTTTACCTCCGTTTCGGAAGACCGGTAGTGCCGAATTTTACCCCTGCCGATCAGCAATTTATTATCGGAAAAGCGATCCTCATGCAGGAAGGCGCCGACGTGAGCATCTTTGCCACCGGACACCTGGTGTGGCAGGCCCTTGAGGCCGCTGAAATGCTTGCCGCAAAAGGTATTTCTGCCGAGGTCATCAATATACATACCATTAAACCCCTGGATGATGCTGCCATCCTGGCTTCGGTATCAAAAACCCGTTGTGCAATCAGCGCCGAAGAACATCAGATGAATGGAGGACTGGGAGACAGTATCGCACAATTACTCAGCCGCAAGCTGCCTTCACCCCTGGAAATGATAGCTGTAAAAGACAGCTTCGGAGAAAGCGGAACACCCGAACAACTCATGACCAAATACGGCCTGGATGCTGCACATATCGTAAAAGCAGCTGAAACGGTTATCAGAAGAAAACAAACCGTTACAGCCTGAGTGAAGAAAAAAGAAAAAAACATCACCCTCGCAAAGCGTGCATAGAGTGAGTTATAAAGACAAGACCCAACAAAGACTTCCGTCAACCCCATGACCGATTCAGCAGACAAAGAACTTCTTGAACAATTCAGAGACGAGCGTACCAGTCATCTTGCATTCAAGCAGATTGTCGAGAAATACCAGCGTCGTGTTTATTGGCATGTCCGCCGCCTGGTGGTGGATCACGATGATGCCGACGATGTAACCCAAAACACCTTCATCAAAGCCTGGAAAGGGCTTCCCGGATTTAAGGAAGATTCGCAGCTATTTACCTGGCTCTATCGCATTGCAACAAACGAAAGCTTCACCTTTCTGAAACAAAAAAAGGCAAATCTCAATATCCCGTTCGAAGATGTGTCGTATGCCCTGCACAAGACCATGATCGATGACAATTTCTTTACCGGTGATGAAATTCAGAAGAAACTGCAGAAAGCCATCCTCACCTTGCCCGAAAAACAAAGACTGGTATTCAACATGAAGTATTTTGATGAAATGAAATACGAAGAAATGAGCCAGGTGCTTGGCACTTCGGTAGGTGCATTAAAAGCGTCTTATCACATTGCCGTGAAAAAGATAGAAGCCCTCGTTACCCGGGAACAGGAAAAAGGCTGACGAACGTGGTTTTGATGCTGTACTCATTCAAAATCAATTATTTGCACTACCAAACAGGGCAATTATGACGAATTGATGAAGATTTTCTGAAGATGACTTAAACCTTTGATCCTTTGCCGTATCCAAGAACAAATGACCGATATCAATTCCATAAACGCTGATTCTGAGGATTTAAACAACCCCTTTGATGCTGTACCCAGAACGGCGCAGGATTTGGGGTTTCTGGTCCCAAAAGACTATTTTGAAGGTCTTTCCAGCCGTATTTTGGACAAAATCGCGGATCAGGAAATAGAAGAAACTTCAGCTTTACTGGCAAAACTGGACAAAAAAGAGTCTTTTCCGGTTCCAGACGGGTACTTTGATGAACTCTCCGTCCAGATTCTTTCTCAGATCAATATTCATACTGCTCTCGGCATCACCGTCAACCAGGTAAACGCTTCACCATCCGAAACCTATTTCGATGAACTGGCAAGCGAAATAGAAAATGCCGTGATCCTCGAAAAACTTGAAATGAGGAAGGAAGTTCCGTTTGCGGTTCCATCGGGTTATTTCGAACAACTTTCGGCACAGATACTTGATAAAATCAATGAACCTATACAGATCCAGACCCGTTTTGGCAAGATCAGGCACATGGTTGTCAGTAACTACTGGATGCCCGTATCCCTTGCTGCGGCTTGTCTGCTGCTGATCACACTGAGGATTATAGCTCCCCCGGATGCCGGGTACTCCCCCCTTTCGAATGTCGCACTCAATGAGACAGCGCTGAACGACACCGATAAAAAAGAGGTGATCGATAACCTGGAGCTTTATGGCATCGATGAAGCTGTGGTTCTGGAGCATGTTTCGTCAAAAAGCAAGCCTGCCGAAAACACCGAAGCTTCATCCGATAAAGGCGCTGCCATTGATTACCTGATTGAGAACAACGTCGACCTCAACAGCATCACCACCGATAACCCGGATAATATTTAATAGACCGTCTATGTTCCCAAACTGAACAACCGCATTTTTCATACTTTTATGCCCCGGTTGTATTTGTTTCAATAAGGAATGAACAGTGAAGAAATAACTCATAGCATACGCTGTAAACAAATCTTTAAAATGCACAAATTCAGTTTTCGATTCAGTACGTTTTTACTTCTTTGTTCCTGTCTGCTTCAAGCACAATCCAAACTCGAAAACAACCAGGAAGCGCGGCAAGAAGCGCGACA
>JABDAO010000040.1 GCA_013289095.1 Bacteroidota bacterium
CCCGATTTGTGCGTTTCGGGCATCAACCACGGGTCGAATCATTCCATCAACGTTATTTATTCGGGAACCATGTCGGCTGCCGTTGAAGGTGCGTTGGAGCAGATCCCGTCCATCGGTTTTTCGCTTTGCGACCATAACCTCGAAGCCGATTTTGAACCTTCCCGTCTATACATACACAGCATCGCCGAACGTATTCTGAAAGAGGGGCTCCCTCCGGGTGTTTGTCTGAATGTCAATATCCCTGCCGTTCCTGCCGAAGAGATAAAAGGCATCCGGGTATGCCGTCAGACAAAAGCCAACTGGATCGAAGAATTGGATGAACGCACCGACCCCAGCGGAAAACCCTATTTCTGGCTAACCGGCAAGTTCGATAATTTTGAAAAAGGAAAGAAAGGAACAGATGTCTGGGCCCTGGACAATAAATTCATTTCCATTGTTCCGGTTCAATACGATCTGACAGCTTATGACTCCATTCCCAAACTAAAAAAGCTGGAACGATGAAAGGCAAGTTTGATCATCTGTACTGGGGGGTGGCTGCAGGGGTGATTACTCCACTGATTGCATTTTTTATTTATTACCTCTACGATTTCAGGTTTATGTCGCTCAGCTCGTTTATGGGTTATCTCAAATACAATGGGTTGTTCACCACCGATCTGAAACGAAGCGTAATTGCCAACCTCGTTCCTTTCTTTTTGTTTATTTATACTGAACGGATGAAATCGGCACGCGGAGTCTTGCTGTCGATGTTTGTCTATGCAGCCCTTATTGGTTACCTCACCTTTTTAGCCTGATCATGAAGTACTACCTCATAGCCGGCGAAGCTTCGGGCGATCTGCATGCTTCGAACCTCATGCGGGAAATTAAAAAGAATGATCCCGATGCGCAGTTTCGCTGTTGGGGGGGGCGATCTGATGCAGGCCCAGGGAGGTGAAATCGTAAAACATTACCGTGAACTGGCCTTCATGGGCTTTACCGAAGTGTTGGCCAATATCCGGACGATTCTGGGGAATATTGAATTTTGTAAGACCGATATACTCGGTTGGAAACCCGATGTGGTGATCATGGTTGACTATCCCGGGTTTAATTTGCGTATTGCCGGTTTTGTAAAAGAAAAAGGAATACCCGTTTTTTATTATATCTCCCCAGCCATCTGGGCCTGGAAACAGAGTAGGGTACATAAGATCAAGCGGAATGTGGACAGGATGTTTACGATCCTGCCGTTCGAAAAAAATTTTTACAAACGCTTTGATTTCGATGTAGATTTTATCGGTCATCCGTTGCTCGATGCGCTCGAACACAGTCGGGAACAAACACTCGATTTAAAGACCGGCAAACAAATTATTGCCTTGTTGCCCGGAAGCCGTAAACAGGAAATCAAACAAATGTTGCCGGTGATGCTGGAGGTAAGGAAACTGTTTCCCGAATATCAGTTTGTAATTGCCGGCGCCCCCAGCATGCCCAGGGTGTTTTACGAATCGATTGTGGCCGGGAGTGATGTCGAAATTGTGTTCGGACAAACGTATAACCTGCTCCGGCAGTCGCATGCTGCCCTGGTAACCTCGGGCACGGCAACACTCGAAACAGCCTTGTTCAGAGTACCACAGGTGGTTTGTTACAAGGCCGGAAATGTTTCGTATCACATCGCAAAACGACTGGTCAAGGTGAAATACATCTCGCTTGTAAATCTGATTATGGACCGGGAAATCGTGAAAGAACTGATTCAGGACAATTTCAATGCCGAGCAGCTGGCCGATGAATTCAAAAAAATAACAACCGATGCATCAAACCGCTCGCGGATGTTAAAGGAGCTGGATGAACTAAAAATAAAACTCGGCGGCCCCGGTGCATCCGAGCGTCTTGCCGGGTTGATGAAGAAGTACCTGAGTGAATTACATCTTTCCGTAAAACCTGCTTAGCATTGAAGTATTATAAACTACAGGATTTCGGAAATGACTATTTGACACAGACGAAACGGGTGAGTCCTGTTTCCCCTGCAGCAAATCCCAGGCAGTTCCCAAAAGCGCTCTTTCTCTTTCTGTTTCTCCTTTCTCTTTTTACATCTAATGCCACGACCATCGACGTACACCTGCTGGCCGATCTCAAACCCGTTTCTGTAATCGTATCGGTGGCATCGGGCAAATACGTGATCTGGGCCGATGGGAAACAGATGAACGATACGTTGGCTGCTTCCATTCTTGAATTCAAACTCGAAGGCGATTCAATTGTTACCAAGACCCTGGAGCGTAAGCTCGGAACGTTTAAGCACATAACACTTAACGCACTGCTCCCGGCTTCAACACTTAAACTGAAATGTATCCAGCCTTCCACCGGAATAAGAATCTATGACAACGATCTGCTGATTTCAGTCGACAGAGACCAGCTTCAGGTACTGAACCGTGTTGATCTCGAAAAATACGTGGCCGGAGTAGTCGAAGCTGAAGCAGGCACCATTGCCGAAGATGAATTTTACAAAGTACAATCCATCCTCTGCCGTACCTATGTACTTGCCAACATGAACAAACATGCCACCGAAGGGTTCAACGTATGCGACGGTGTACATTGTCAGGTTTTTAGGGGAAAGACAAAAGACCCCCGCATCTTCTTCGCCACCAATGCTACAAAAGATATGGTGGTGGTCGACAATGATCTGAAACTCATCTCCACCACCTTCTGTTCTAATTGCGGTGGGCAAACCGTTAATGCCGAAGATGTCTGGGGCAAATCAACCATGTGTCTGAAATCGGTGAAAGATACCTTTTGTACACACATGCCCCATGCCTATTGGGAACGACGTGTTTCAGTCGAAGACTGGAAAAATTATCTGGAGTTAAAACACCGTTTTCCGGTGAACGACAGCGCCACATTCAGTACTGCGCTCAATGCATCGCAAACCGGACGGCAGGTTTATTTCAGTGATCATAATTTAAAGATCCCGTTGAAAACAATCCGAACCGATTTTCTTCTCAAGTCTACTTTTTTCTCGGTCGTACAAAGCAGAGATTCGGTTATTTTTAAAGGCCGCGGTTATGGGCATGGGGTAGGGCTTTGCCAGGAAGGAGCCATGAACATGGCAAAGCTTGGGTACACCTATCCTGAAATTCTCAATTTCTACTACCGCAACATCATTATTGTAGACCGAAGCAAGCTGGATTTTTTTAAGGAAGGGGAGGAGTGAGGGTTATGGAAAAGACCGGAAAAGAAGAGGATTTAGGCTATTTACGAGCTTGATGAATAATTCGGCCCGCTATCTTCCTCTGTCACAGACCTGATTGGATGGCAGTTCTTCGCATCTTCCAACGTTTCGTCCGCTTTCGGGCCCGAGTTGTAATTGATAATTTCTATTTCATCCTTTTTCGATTCAACGGCATCAACCAGAACAGATGCTATTTTGTTTCGGTTCTCATCCCAGGTACGTCTTCAATAATTTGCTCCGGGAGCTATGTCTGAGCCGGCGTATGGCTTTTTCCTTTATCTGGCGTACACGTTCGCGCGTAAGATCGAATTTGGCCCCGATTTCTTCGAGGGTCAATCCATGCACCATGCCGATTCCAAAAAACAACCTGACTACATCGCGTTCTCGTTCGGTTAGGGTGGAGAGGGAGCGTTCTATCTCACGCTGAAGTGATTCGTTGATCAGTAGATTATCTGCATGGGGCGAATCGGCGTTTACAAGCACATCCAGCAGGCTATTGTCCTCGCTGTTAAGCAAGGGGGCATCCATAGACACATGTCTTCCTGAAACTTTCATGCTGTCTCTGATTTTGTCGAGCGGAATGTCGAGGTGAGTGGAGAGCTCATCGGCGCTGGGTTCACGCTCGTATTCCTGTTCCAGGCGCGAATAAGCCTTGTTGATCTTGTTCAGGGCCCCTACCTGGTTCAGGGGCAGGCGTACGATACGGCTTTGTTCGGCCAATGACTGGAGGATAGACTGACGGATCCACCAGACGGCATACGAGATAAACTTGAACCCCCGTGTTTCATCAAAACGCCGGGCGGCCTTGATAAGACCCAGGTTTCCTTCGTTGATCAGATCGGGCAGGCTGAGGCCCTGGTTCTGGTATTGTTTTGCCACCGAAACCACGAAACGCAGGTTGGCGCGCGTCAGTTTCTCGAGCGCCTGCTGATCGCCTTCGCGTATCTTTTTTGCAAGTTGCACTTCCTCATCGGCAGTAATCAGTTCTTCCCGGCCAATCTCCTGAAGGTATTTATCAAGCGAGGCGCTCTCGCGGTTGGTAATCGATTTGGTTATTTTAAGCTGTCTCATTTTTTTTAGGTATTAATAACAATATCCGCTTGAGCACTCCTTCTTTCAGGTTAACCCAGACGAAATTATCGGGAAAGAATTTTGAAACCAAATACGGCCCAAGCTGTTTTATCAGATTTAGCCCAGCAGCAGGTAAGGATCTTTAAAAAGCATTTCTTTATCGATCAAATTCTGCCCTTTTCCCTCGACTCCCCCCGGCCCCCTCTCTGCAAGCAGGGGGGGGGGGAGCCTTCGTGTTTATCTTTTATGGAATTCAATTTTATTGAATTTCATTGATTTAGCTAGGGTAAATGCGGGTTCCACAAAGGCTCCCCCTTCTCGAAGAGAGAGGGGGCCGGGGTGAGTTGTGAGGGGGGACCTCACAGCCCGAACGCATAATAAGCTCTCATCCCATTCGAATAAACGCCTTCCAGCAAGATTCCTCCCTTCTTATTCTCCAGCACCGATTTGAGTTCATCCTTGGAATTGACCTGTTTATGGTCAATAGAGGTGATAATAAAACCCTCTTTTATACCGGCGCTTTTGAGTTTACCAGATTCCAGCTTGCTTACTTTCAGACCGTTTTCGATGTGCAGTTTTGATTTTTCCTCATCCGAAACGGTTTCGAAGGTGGCACCCAGTGCGTGTGTTACCTCCAGACTTTCTTTTGCCACCGCATTGGTATTGTTATCCTTGTTTTTGAGGATGATGGCCAGGTCTGATTCGGTATTGCCGCGACGAATGCCAACCTCGACCTTATCACCAGGACGGTACAGACTTATTTGTTCCTGCAATTCGGGTACGGAATTAACAACCGTAGAGCCTACCCGCAGAATGATATCACCTTCTTTGATGCCGGCAAGGCTGGCCGATCCTCCCTCAATGACCGTGTTGACATAGACTCCCTGAGAAGCATCAATGTTTTTGTCTTTTGCCAGCTTGGAGTCGATGTCCAGAATGCTCACACCCAGGTAAGCTCTTTGAACGGCTCCGAACTCGATGAGGTCTGAGATTACTTTTTTAACGAGGTTGGAAGGCACGGCAAAGGCATATCCTGCATAACTTCCTGTCTGGGAGGCAATGGCGGTGTTGATGCCGATGAGTTCGCCCCGGGTATTGACAAGGGCTCCGCCGCTGTTGCCGGGATTGACGGCAGCATCGGTTTGCAGGAATGATTCTACCGCATTCACACCGGCCTGTGGGTTATTATCGATGATGTTGATGTTGCGGGCTTTGGCACTGATAATCCCGGCAGTGACGGTAGAAGTGAGGTTAAACGGGTTACCGACAGCCAGCACCCACTGACCGATCTTGACGTTATCAGAATTGCCATACATCACAGTAGGCAGGTTTTTTTCGTCAATCTTGAGCACTGCCAGGTCATACGAAGGGTCTTTGCCGATAACCCTGGCTTCGTATGTCCGTTTGTCGTTGAGTGTTACTTCGATCTTTTGGGCATGATCTATCACATGGTTATTGGTAACAATATAGCCATCGGCAGAGATAATGACGCCCGACCCCGAGGCTTGCTGTATCTGGGGCTGCTGATTGGGGAAACCTCCTCCTCCAAAAAAATCGTGGAAGGGGTCGCGGGGGTCGGTGAAGAGAAGCTGGTTGGAGTTTTGGGTTTCCATGACAGTTTTTACATGGACCACGGCATGAACAGACATTTCGGCAGCAGCCGTAAAGTCAACGGCGCCTTCGTTTGAGGCAATCCTGGGCATGCTGACGTATTTAACATTCGAAGAGGGGGATGATGTATAGCTATAGGCCTGTTTTTTGCTGTAAAAAGCATTCAGGCCAAGTGCGCTGACCCCACCTACAATTGCGATTAAAAAAATGCCGATTATTCGTTTCATTTTTTCAGGGATTTTAGTTTGACAATCTGTTTTTTTAGTTCATTATTCGCTGGTTAATACGCAAATTTTGTTCCTTTTATTTTCACTTGCAATTCTTTTTAACAAGTTTTAACAGCGCCCTCTTTTTACCTAACTTTGTAAGCCCAACGGGTTCTAACCGATGTCGAACTTTAAAGATAAACTCCAGGTTTTTTTTCTCGGCTTATTGCTGGGATTGTTGCTGGGTGGAGGCTTTTTTCTGTTCAAACTCGATCAGTATGTCAAGGAATTGAGTATTTACAAGTCATTCACCCAGCGCCGGGAACAAACAGCCGAAAACCAGGGCGATAAAAAACAGGATCCCGATCAAGGCAACAGGAAGACGACTACAGGTATGGCCGTTGTACACACCGGACAGGTTCAGACAAAAAGCCCGGTGAAAGATAGTTCAGTACAAGTCGTAAATCTCAATCCGGCCAATAAACCGGTTACCGATACGGTACATAAGGGGGCCGATACACTCAATGCCCTGGTTTCAAACCGCGAAGACATTGTCCTGAGAAAGGATGAACGGGTGGCCTCACTCTCCCTGGAGCTGATAAACCTGAGCCCCGTGGCTGCCAATGTTGCAAATTCACACGATTCTCTTGCTGCAAAAATGGCAGGTGTGAAAGATGACCGTCCTGTCGGCCGGCAGTTTTGTCTGGTTGAGCTCTGGACTTCTCCCTTGAACTACAAAGGATACAAAATGAGCCGGGCAAAAATTATCCTTTATGGGATCAACGACCCCGAGAGCATACGGCTTTTTAAACTGGATGATGAAATTTATTTGCACAGCGGTTCTCTCGTCTATCATTTGGAATATACGGGTGACTTTCATGCTTACGAAAAGGTAATTTCCGAAAGTGTTCTTGCGAAACTTAAGTAATCCAGTACAGACGGGTCTAACTACCACGCAGGCCAACAGGAGGCTCTAGCTCAGAACAGTTTTTGAACATGCGCTGGTTCGGTCCGGCCACAAATACATGAAAATTCAATTCTCAAAATATCAGGGCGCTGGAAATGATTTTGTCATTATCGACGATCGTACCCAGCGCTTTGACCGTAGCAACATACGGCTCGTAGCAAGCCTGTGTGAACGGAAATTCGGCATCGGGGCCGATGGCCTTATCCTGGTGGGCGAAAAGAAAGGCTATGATTTTGAGATGATTTATTACAATGCCGATGGGGGACTTTCATCCATGTGCGGAAATGGTGGACGCTGTATTGTAGACTTTGCCCTGCGTCATGGGATCAGCAAGGGCACGCTAACTCATTTCCTGGCGGTTGACGGGCCGCATGAAGCCATTGCAGGGAGAGGATCCATCCGATTGAAGATGAAGGATGTGGTGCAGATCGAAGAAACAGATGAATACTGTTTCCTGGATACGGGTTCACCCCATTATGTGAAACTGATCGAGGGCCTGGCTTTATACGATGTCTATCACGAAGGTCACCACATTCGGTATTCGCCCCGGTTCAGGGCCAATGGCACCAATGTAAACTTTATAGAACGCATCCCGGGTTATCTCTATGTACGTACGTATGAACGGGGCGTGGAAGATGAAACACTTGCCTGTGGAACCGGCGTTACAGCGGCTGTTCTGGTAGCCTCGCTGAAAGGTTTGTGCGGTAAAGAGGGGGCGTGTGATGTAAAGACTCCGGGAGGAAAGCTCAAAGTGTTTTTTAAACGCACCGGTGAACATTCGTTTACGGATATCTGGTTACAGGGCCCGGCAGTGGAAGTATACCGGGGCGAGGTGGAGATTGACTGATGCCGCCGACACAACCCGGCAGTTTTAAGCCAGTCAGTTGGCGCACACATCTTTCGATTACATTTGCTGCCTGACCTCTGATTGTTGAATGCCCCACGCCCATCTGGCAGTATGACTGAAACTTCAAAAATAAATTATCTGAATATCGGGTTGATGTTGCTCTCAGCGCTCGTCGCCTTTTACCTTCCCTTCGATCTGTTTTTGTTTGCCTATGCTGTGCTGGGCCCCGCGCATTACCTGACCGAGATCTCCTGGCTCCATGAACGAAACTACTTCACAAAAGGTAAACGCGATTATGTCTTGTTGGGCATACTGGCAGTACTCCTGTTCCTCTCCGGGTATGTGTTTCGGAATTTCAACTATTTTCAAACCGCAAATCTCTGGCTCATCCTCTCCAACAGTTTTGTGTATGTTGCTTTTTTTGCTGCCCTGGTGCTTGTTCTCATCAAAGATTCATTCGCCCGTTTTGTCGGCATAGCCCTGGTTTGTATTTCGGCGCTCCTGGCAAAAAACTACGTACTCATCTTTTCCATCTTTTTGCCTACACTCATCCATGTTTATGTTTTTACCGGTTTGTTCATACTCTATGGAGCATTGAAAAGCCGGAGCCAGAGCGGATATCTTTCGTTCGGCGTATTTTTATTGTGCCCCTTGCTCTTCGTGGTTGTCGATCCTGTTCATTTTATCGTTTCGCAATATGCACATACCACCTATTTGTATTTTCAAACGGTAAACCAGGAATTATACAAACTCTTCACCCCGGTACAGGACCAGAAAGGCGATTTTACCCAGCTCATGTTCAATTCGGGGCTGGGTGTCAAGATCATGCGTTTCATTGCTTTTGCCTATACCTATCATTACCTAAACTGGTTTTCGAAGACCACTGTCATTAAGTGGCACAAGATTTCAAAGATGCGTATGGCGGTTATCGGTTGTCTTTGGGCCATCTCCATCGGGTTGTATCGGTATGATTACAAGCTGGGGTTCGACTGGCTTTTCCTCCTCAGCTTCCTGCATGTGTTTCTGGAATTTCCGTTGAACCATACAACGTTCATCGGTATCTTTACCGAACTGAAAGGAATCATTACCGGAAAACCGGTGGTTAAACTGGCCGGGAAGAAATAGGCTGATCAATCAACGAGCGGGCAAAGATGTACACCTTCAAGCATATTCAAAATGCCAACCAGGCAGACCTGCGTAAGGGCCTGTACCTGGTAATCCTGCATGCCGGGAGGGTGCCTCCGCATATCGGTATGCTGGCCGGAGGATTTTATCATTCTTTAAGTGTGAAAGGCCAGGATCTGGATGTTCCGCTCGAAGCCTTGCTTAAAAACGGATCGATGCGTAAAATCCCTTCGCTCTTTATCCGTGTGCACCCCCACCTGGTGTATGATGACCAGGCCTTGTCTGTTTATTTCAAGGAAGAGGTGAAGAAATACAAACGGGTAGACATTGGTGTGGCAACCTGCCTCAGTCCGCTGAAAACATTTTTTGCATCTCTCTGGCCGGTGGAGACAAGGGATGTGAATTTTCTGTATGAACTGTTGCCCGTGCTTGAACAAAATAAGTTGCTGGGTATGGCCAGCTGTATGAACATGGAGGAGCTGGTAAAGAAGGGGCAGTTTACGCTCCCGTTTTATACCCTCGATCAGATCAACAAAGGCATAGAAACAGTCCGAAACGAATTCAACTGATATGCAACCACTCAAAGGAGAAAAAATTTATCTGCGTGCGCTTGAGCCAACAGATATTGATGAGGTATATCAGTGGGAAAACGATTCGAGCATCTGGCACCTGAGCAATACCATTTCTCCCTATTCCCGTTTTGTGCTTGAACAATATCTGGCTTCGGCCCATCAGGATATCTTTACGGCCAAGCAATTAAGATTGGCCATCAGTCTTCCTTCTCATCAGCCCATTGGGTGTATTGATATTTTCGATTTTGATCCGCTCCATCAGCGGGCAGGGGTAGGGATCCTCATCGCCCAAAAGGCCGACCGAAGCAAAGGATATGCATCCGAAGCCCTGGAGTTATTGATCAGGTACTGTCGCGACACCGTGCATCTGCATCAGTTGTATTGCAACATCTCCGAAGGCAATGACTCCAGTCTGAAACTTTTTACGAAGCAGGGTTTTGAGCTTTGCGGCACAAAAAAATCATGGCTCCGCGAAGGCAACGGGTGGAAGGATGAGTTTTTGTTACAACGGCTGCTCTGAGCAAGGCTTCCTTCCTCGCGATTCTTCTTCCTCAACGGTTGGCGCTGATTTACAGATAAAGAGAGCACAACAAAGTCGCTAACAATATTCGATTTGATCAATCCGATTTTCACGCATGGCATTGCCCGTACGGGCCGCTCCTCCGGGGCTTTATGAATATTCATTGCTCGTTTCTACAAACGGGACGCGCCCTTTGAGGCTTTACATTCAATCCACGCTGGCCTCGCCTAAGCGGGATTCCATCTCCCAGTCTTTTATCGAAACAATAGCTGTTATGTGGATTTTGATGTGCTGGCTGTGCGCGAAGGAACAGCGCTTCCGTCTGAAAGGCGAGCTTGGGCGCAACGGTTATTTGGAGTCGAGAAGCTTCGATCCCTGCTGTCATCGACCTCCACAAAAGTAATCATGCTGTGTGCGACGCCCTGGGTTTTGTGCTGAAGTTACCATGCATCCTCTTTTGTGAAAAAAAACAGGCAGATGCCTTGCGTCTGAAGCCCACTGGAATTAAGGAATGTCAGGAGGGTCTGGAGCGTCTTCGTATTCGGATAACGATTTATTGCAATGTATTTCTAATTAAATTCTAAATAAACACACATCTATGAGGTTTAAATTAACGAGGTTATAATTCAGCTCTCATTACCCTCTAATAACTGCAATATACCTTTGTGCCATGCCCAGGCGCTTGCATTTCATGGAGCCGCATACCTGGAAAAATGTGGGATAATCCACTGGTCTGCCGAAGATCAAATCTAATCAAACGTAAAATGTCCGATCTGTTTAAACTGTTTGCACGAAAGCGAATGATGCGTAGTGTGTGCTGTGCCGGTATATTGATTTTTCTGGATGTGTTCAGTCTTTCTGCCCAACCGGCGGTTCAGGATACACTGGTGATAAATCTGCGCAGGGCCGAGAAAATGTTCCTCGACAGCAATCTGTTGCTCCTGGCGCAGAAATACAATATTGACGCTCAAAAGGCCCTGGTACTTCAGGCCCGTTTATACCCAAACCCCAACCTCTCGGTAGGCCGTGGGCCTTTGATACCCTTGCATAACCCGACAGCCGACTTCGGAACCAATTTCGACAATACAGCCAGTTTATCGCAGCTCATCCTCCTTGCCGGGAAAAGGAACAAGGCCGTTAAACTAGCCGAGGCCAATACCACTTTGGCCGAATATCAGTTTTTTGATCTGCTCCGTACCTTAAAGTATACGCTGCGTACAGATTTCTTTAATATCTATTACCTGCAGCAATCGGCCAAGGTTTATAAGTCTGAAATTGCCGCATTAAAACAAGTAGCGGATGCATTTGTCGCGCAAAAAGGCAAGGGCTATGTGGCCGAGAAAGATGTGGTCAGGATCCAGGCCCAGCTCTATAGTTTTGAAAGCGAGTACAATGACCTCCTCAACCAGATCAACAGTGTGGAGGCCGAACTGCGCCTGGTTTTGCAGGTAAAACCGTCAAAGTATCTTGTTCCCCAACCCGACACGGTATCCCTTCAAAAACTGGATCCGCTTGCTCATCCCTTCAGGGCCCTGCTTGACTCGGCATTCAAGAATCGCACCGATCTGCAGATGGCGAAGGCGAATACCGAAATAAACAAACGTAATTACACCTACCAGAAGGCCCTGGCTGTGCCCGACCTCACCGTATCGCTCTCGTATGACCATCAGGGCAGTTATGTCACCGATTTCAATGCGCTCGGGCTGTCCATGGACCTCCCGACCTTCAACCGCAATCAGGGAAATATCAAAATGGCCAAGATCATGATCGACAATACCCTGGCGCTTGAACAAAGCACCCTGGCGGCCGTGGAGGATAATATAGCCGTGGCTTTTGAAAAGACGTTTGCCGAAACAAAACTTTCCCGGCAGATCGACCCCAAATACCTGGTCGATTTCGACAGGCTCATGCATGAAGTGATGAAGAGCTATATGAGCAAGGAAATCAGTATTCTCGACTTTCTTGATTTTTACGATGCCTACAAACAAAATATGCTTCAATGTAACAACATCCGTTACGGTCAGGTCCAGGCATTTGAGGACTTGAATTATTACACAGCTACCAACTTTTTTAACTAATCTTTTATAGTCTTATGATGATGAATCACATTAAATTGAAACATCTGCTTTCTGTGGCAATCGCCGGTTTGTGTCTTGCGGGAATTCAATCCTGCAAAAAAAGCGATGAAAACGTGATGGTCAACCGGAATCATTATGTTATCCCCGATTCGTTGCTGAAGGTGATACGGATGGACTCTGTGAAAAAGGGGGTGATGGTGAATTCGGTGGAGCTAACCGGACAGGTAGACTTTAATCAGGACAAAGTGATCAATCTCTTCCCGATGATCAGTGGAATCATACAAGACATCCATGTGATGCTGGGCGATTACGTGACCGAAGGGGAGGTGCTTGGAGTGATCAAGAGCCCTGAGATGGCCCAGTACAGCAGCGATTTCCAGAATGCCCAAAGCAACCTGAACCTGGCCTTGCTGACAATGGAGAAGACAGTTGATATGTACCACCGCGGGCTGGCATCCAAAACCGATTCGCTTGGAGCCGCCGTGGCCCTGATACAGGCAAAGGCCGAAATGGTACGTGTGCAGCGGGTGGCGAAAATAAACGGCGACAGCCAATCGGGCGAATATGTGGTGAAATCGCCCATCAGCGGTTATATTGTTCAAAAACAGGTGAACAACGAGCAGGTTATACGTACCGACAACGGCGGTCAGCTCTTTACTATTTCTGATCTGAAAGAAGTATGGATCTGGGCCAATGTGTACGAATCGAATGTTGACAATGTTCATCTGGGCGATGTGGTGGAAGTCTCAACACTTTCAAAACCCGACCGGATTTTTAACGGGAAGATCGATAAACTCATGCAGATGATGGATCCGGCCAGCAAGGCCATGAAAATTCGGATTTCAATACCCAACCCCGAATATTCACTCAAGCCCCAGATGTTTGCCAATGCCAGGGTGGTAAATTCTGGAACCATACAGGCCCTGTACATTCCTTCGAGTTCGCTGATCTTCGAAAACAGCCAGTATTATGTCCTTGTCTATAGCGGAAAAGGAATTGCAGATATCCGCAGGGTATATCCCATCAGCGCCTATGGAAACAAAACCTATCTGAGCGCAGGCGTCGAAAAAGGTGAGCGTATCGTTACTTCTCAGGCCTTACAGATATACAGCGAGTTGAACAATTAATCAGAAGCACGAATAATACGAGTATGAGAAAATTTCTTCAATCCATCATTGGGTTTTCGCTTAGGAACCAGTATTTCATCCTGTTTTCCGCCGCGGTACTGATTGTTGCCGGTATTGTTACCTTCCTGAACATGCCCATCGAGGCGTTTCCGGATGTAACCAATACCGAGATCGACATCATCACCCAGTGGCCGGGCCGCAGCGCCGAAGAGGTCGAGAAATTTGTGACTATCCCCATCGAAATTGCAATGAACCCGGTGCAGCAGAAAATGCACCTGCGTTCGACCAGTATCTTTGGCTTGTCGTTTGTGAAAATTATTTTTGATGACGAAGTGGTCGATCGCGATGCGCGTCAGCAGGTCATGAACCTGTTGCCAAATGCCAATCTGCCGGCCAATATCCTCCCTGCGGTACAGCCTCCTACAGGCCCTACCGGCGAGATTTACCGCTATACCCTCAAGAGCACGTTCAGGGATGTACGCGAACTGAAAACCATGCAAGACTGGATCATCGACCGCCGTCTGCGCAGTGTGCCTGGTGTTGGCGATATTAACAGCTTTGGTGGTAAGACAAAGGCCTATGAAATCAAGGTCAATCCCGAGAAATTAAAAACGTTCGGGCTTACACCGCTCGATGTTTTCTCTGCCGTCCAAAACACCAATATCAACGTGGGCGGTGATATGATCATCGAAAACCAGCAGGCCTATGTGGTCCGTGGCATTGGTTTGCTGAACGATGTGGAGGAAATAAAAAACATCATCGTTCAAAACAACAACGGGGTGCCCTTGCTGGTGAAAGACATCGGTTCGGTTGAAATTTCAAATATCCCGCGTTTGGGATGGATCATCCGCACCCAGGCCGATCTGGATGCCAATCATAAACGCACCATCAGCAAGGAGGACGATGTGGTGGAAGCCATTATCGTCATGCGCAAAGGCGAGAACCCTTCAGATGTGGTGAAGGGGGTGAAGGATCAGGTGAAATACCTGAATGAATTCGTTCTTCCATCCGACACCAAGATCGTTCCCTATTATGACCGTACCGATCTGATTGAATATGCCACGCATACTGTGTTGCATAACCTGATTGAAGGAATCTTGTTGGTGATCATTCTTATTTCGCTGTTTCTGTTCGACTGGAGGGCTACGGTGGTCGTTGCCGTAATTATCCCTATTTCGTTGTTGTTCGCCTTCATCTGTCTTCGGCTGATGCACATGAGCGCAAACCTGCTTTCGCTTGGGGCTGTTGATTTTGGGATCATTCTTGATGGCACAATTGTGATGGTCGAAGGTATTTTTGTGATCCTCAACCATAAGGCCATTGAGCTTGGTATGGCCCGGTTTAACAAAGTTTCCAAACAAGGGCTCATCAAGAAGAGCGCTGCCGAAATCGGGAAACGGCCCTTTTATCTCAACGTCATTATCATCACCGCGTTGTTGCCCATCTTTGCCTTCGAGAAGGTGGAAGGCAAAATGTTTTCTCCATTGGCCTATACGTTAAGTTTTGCGCTGCTTGGTTCGCTGATCACAACCCTTACATTGGTGCCTGTGTTGATCAAGATGTTGTTGAACAAAAACGTCAGGGAAAAGCACAACCCGATTGTGACCCCGTTGATGAGCTTTATGATCCAGGGCTTTGTCAAATCGTTCAAAAACCGAAAGTTTGTCATCCCTGTTGCACTCATTGTCATGGTCGCAGGTATCTATTCGTTCAATTTTCTGGGGTCGGAGTTTCTGCCCCAGCTCAACGAAGGCAGTATCTGGCTGAGGCTTCAGACCAATTACAGCATGAGCCTCGACCAGTCTATCGTTATCTCCAAACAAGCCAGAGATATTGTCATGCAATTTCCCCAGGTGCAGTATTGCGTGTCGCAGACCGGCCGGCCAGATGACGGGACCGATGTGACCGGGTTTTACAACAACGAGTTCGATATACTTATGTACCCCGAATCAGACTGGAAGCCCCATATCACCAAGGAAGAGCTGATTGATGAGATGAACAAGAAGTTATCGGTCATTCCGGGCGTCAACCTCAACTTTTCACAACCCATCATGGACAATGTAGAGGAAGCTGTGTCGGGGGTGAAGGGAAGTATCTGTCTGAAAATCTATGGCGATTCGCTGGCGTATATGGAAAGCAAACTGGCTGCTTGTTTTGACATTATGAAGGATGTGCGCGGCGTGACCGATCTGGGTATTATGCACAATACCGGACAGCCCGAGCTGGATATCAACCTCGATCAGCGCAAGATGGCCATGTATGGCGTGGCCACAGCCCAGGCCAATGCGGTGATCAGTATGGCCATCGGAGGGCTTGGTACGGGTGGCGTTCCGGCCAGTACATTGTATGAAGGCATCAAGACATTCGATATTCGTGTGCGGTTGCCCGAGGAATTCAGGAAAACCCCTCAACAAATTGGCGAACTCCTGGTGCCTACCATGAACGGAAGCCTGGTGCCGATCAAGGAAATTGCCACCATCACCAAGAAAACCGGGGCCTGTCTCATCTTCAGGGATGACAACAGACGCTATGCAGCGCTCAAGTTCTCGGTACGTGGAAGGGATATGGGCAGCACGGTGGCCGAGGTAAAGAATAAGGTGGATGCCAAAGTGCTGTTGAAACGGGGCTACAGCATGGATTTTCAGGGCGATTTCGAAAACCAGCAACGGGCCCAGAAACGTCTGGCTCTGGTGGTGCCAATCAGCCTGCTCCTCATTTTTGCATTGCTCTTCAGTATGTTCGGAAACTTTCGCGACACCTTGCTGGTGTTTGTAAACATACCTTTTGCATTGGTCGGAGGCATCATTGCCTTGCATGCTACCGGAACCAACTTTAGTATTGCGGCCGGTATAGGTTTCATTGCCTTGTTTGGTATTTGTATACAGGATGGGATTATCCTCATCACGATGTTCAAGGAAAATCTTCAACATGCCCTGGGCAAGGGCAATAAAGATGATTTTTATTATAACCTCGAAGTCCTCGAAACACATGGAAGCTCTGAACAGGCCATCGTCAAGGATGAAGATCCGCTGTATAAAGCAATCAAGCTGGGCGTTGGAGCCAGGGTGCGCCCGGTGATGATGACCGCCCTGATGGCTGCAATCGGTCTGCTGCCTGCTGCAGTTTCGCTGGGCATTGGTTCTGAAAGCTCCAGGCCATTGGCCAGGGTGGTTATTGGCGGCATCCTTTGCGCCATGATCTTTTCGCTTTGGGTGTTCCCGCTGATCTTCAACTGGGCCTACCGGAAATCTTTTGAAAAGAAAATGAAGGGGAAGTAGGCAACGATTACCAATGCTCTGTATTTAATTACTACAAATGAAATTCTTACTTGTTGAAAATAAAGTACGGATCACCAAACGCATTCAGCAGATCCTAGCCGACGACGGTCATACTTGCCTCCTGGCTTCGGATGGAATGGCGGGCCGGAAAATGGTACAGGGCGCTCATTTCGACTTTTTGCTCATCAACAGCGATTTGCCAAAGCTAAATGGCATCGATCTGTGTAAATGCATCCGGGGGCTGAAACCAGATATCCCGATCATCATTTTGGCTTCGTCGAAAATGGCTGATAATATGTCCGCCGCCTTTGATGCCGGCGCCGACGATTGCCTCCTGCAACCCTTTGACCTGCGCGAATTACTGGTAAGGATTCACGCACTCATGAAAAGAAAACACCTGGCAGAGCCCGAACAACGACCGGTCTTGACCTACGCCGATGTGGAGATGAACCTCGATACCCGCATCGTGAAACGCAACGGAACCGAAATAAATCTTACACCCCGGGAATTCGCCCTCCTCGAATACCTGCTGCGTAATACCGGAAAAATACTCTCACGCGCCGAGTTGGCCCAACACGTCTGGAATACACCGCTGGTTTCAGGCGCCAATTTCGTAGATGTTTACATCACCTATCTCCGTAAAAAAGTAGACAAACCATTTTCAGTGAAGCTCATTCATACTAAACATTGGCAGGGCTATGTGTTCAGAGTGGAGGATTATGGGAACTAAAAAAGATTTTGGATTTGGGAATTACGATTTGGGATTTATTGAAGGATTTTGAATTTATTGGGAGTTTGGTTTCAAAAAATTTAATTTTCACCTATTAAAACCCCAAACCCCAATTCCCATTCTCTCCTTAAATCCTTAATTTTGTTCCGGTCATGACCAAACGTCTCCGGAAATTTTTTCTTTCTGTCTTTGCCCTCTCCGTTGCCCTTCTGATTTCATTTTGCGGCAACAAACGGCATTCGTCTAATCCTTCGGGAACGAAAGATAGCTTTGCTGTGGCCGATCCCTGGCTTGGTCATACTGATTCTGCGCATTATGTGGGAATCAATACCTGCCGCCAGTGCCATTACGAGATCTACAACACGTTTATCAAAACAGGCATGGGGCAGAGCTTTGATTCGGCCGGCAGGGCCAAGAGCTCGGCCAGGATGAACGAGCATACGGTGATCTACGACAAGACAAGCGATTTTTATTACCATCCCTTCTGGAAGAACGAGAAGTACTTTATCCGCGAATTCAGGTTGGAGAAATCCGATACCGTTTTCAATCGGGTGGAACAGGTAAACTACATTATTGGTTCAGGTCAGCACACCAACTCGCATATTTTTAATACAAACGGCTATCTGCATCAGATGCCCATGACTTTTTATACCCAGAAGGGTACCTGGGACCTGCCCCCTGGTTTCGAAAACGGATCGAATACCCGCTTTTCGCGCAAGATCGGGCTGGAGTGTATGAGCTGTCACAATGCCTACCCCGATTATGTACAGGGTTCGGAAAATAAATACAACAAGGTGATGAACGGCATTGATTGCGAACGCTGTCACGGCCCGGGCAGCATACATGTGGCGCTGAAACAAACCGGTGTAAAAGTCGATACCAGCAAGTATGCCGATTACAGCATTGTAAACCCCGGAAAACTTTCGATCGACCGGCAGTTTGATGTTTGTATGCGTTGCCATTTGCAGGGCAATGCCATCCTCAAACCGGGCAAATCGTTTTTTGATTTCAAACCGGGAATGACGCTTTCAGATTTTATCAGCGTGTTCATGCCCCGGTATGAAGGGGCAGATGATCAGTTTATCATGGCCTCACATGCCGCAAGGCTTAAGATGAGCCAGTGTTTTGTCAAATCGTTGAAATCCGGCGCTGGGGATGGTTCGCTCAGGCCGTATAAAGAAGCGCTTACCTGTGTTACCTGTCACAACCCGCATGTCAGTGTAAAAGTAACCGGAACCGAAGTCTTTAACAATGCCTGTAAGAATTGCCATCAGGCTGAAAAGAAGACCGAGCTCTGTACCGCTTCCTCATCAAGCCGTATGGCTGTGGCCGACAACTGCGTAGGTTGCCACATGCCCCGTTCGGGTTCTGTTGACATACCGCATGTAACCGTACACGATCACTATATACGCAAACCAAAGCCGCTTACCGATATAGCCGGGGTGAAGAAATTCATTGGTCTCTATGCGGTAAACGAGGAACGGCCAACGCCTGTAACCAGGGCCCTGGCGTATGTAAATTATTATGAGAAATTCAATCCTCAGAACCCTGCTTTACTCGACTCGGCTTTGTTCTATCTTCATGCATCGGGTTCGGCCGACGAACACCTTGTTTTTGCCGGATTGATACAGATATGGTTCCTGAAACGCGACTACCGTTCTATTCTGGCCCTTGTTGTGCAAAAAGGAAAAGAGTGGGTGATGAACAGCGGTTTGGCCTCCAAAAGCTACAGCAACAGCGATGCCTGGACGGCTTACCGGATCGGAGAAGCCTGTGTAGATCTGGATAAGAAAGAAGAGGCCAGCCTCTTCTTACGCCGGGCCACTGAACTCTCACCCTATAATCTCGATTTTCAGAGCAAGCTTGGCATTACGTTGCTAGACCTGCATCAGCAGGAAGAGTCGGCCCGGGTCTTCGATTTTATTCTTTCAGAAGACCCTAAATATGCCAGCGCCTGGAACAACCGGGGCCGGATCTATTTTTATAACCATAACTTTGATAAAGCAGGGGAGTGCATCAACAAGGCGCTTGCCCTGGATCCCGATCTGCTTCCGGCCCTGAAAAACCAAGTGGATCTGTTGAATGAACAACACCGGTATGAACAGGCAAAACAACTTTTAATGAAAATATCCCGGCGTTTTCCTCAGGATACCGATGCAAAACTGCTGCTGAAGAAGATGAAGGACTTAAAACTGATTAGCTAAACAGACATGGCTGAAAAACCCAAAAAGCGTTTTCTGACTTTCTTTTTGATCCTTGCCTTTCTGCTCACGGGCACAGGGCTCTGGGTCTATGTATGGGTGTATCGTTCAAATGTGGAGCTGGGCGACAGACGGGGGGAGTATTTCTACATCCGCGATCATGAAACCTACCCTGAGGTGGTAAGCAACCTGGTTGAACGTCATGTGATCCGCAACCGGAGCTCGTTTGAATGGGTGGCCCACTTGAAGAAATACGATACCAATGTCAAGCCGGGCCGGTATCACATCACCGAGAAAATGAGCAATAATACGCTGGTCAATCTTTTACGCAAAGGCGATGCCGAACCGGTGCATTTTACACTCAATGCTGTTCGGACCAAGGAACAACTGGCATCGAGGGTAGGAGGAAAGCTCGAAGCCGATTCTACGGCGCTGCTCAGGATGCTCAACGATGATGCCTATCTGAGCCGTTTTGGAATGAATTCAACCACCGTGCTTACCTTATTCATACCCAATACATACGAATTTTTGTGGGTTTCGTCAGCCGAAGATTTCATGGATCAGATGGCCAGAGATTACAAGAAATTTTGGTCTGAAGAACGACGCACCCAGGCAAAAGCCCTTGGGTTGAGCCAGACCGAAGTGGTGATCCTGGCTTCCATTGTACAAGAAGAACAAACACGTTATCAGGATGAACGTCAGGTTATTGCAGGGCTCTATCTGAACCGTTTGAAGGAACACATGGCCCTGCAATCAGATCCAACGGTACGTTACGCCCTTGGCGATTTTACCCTAAATCGGGTACTGAATGAGGACTTGCACATTGCTTCGCCTTATAATACCTACCTCCATACCGGCCTACCTCCCGGCCCGATTTGTTTTCCAGAACCAGCATCGGTAGATGCTGTGCTAACCCCGGCCAAACATAAATTCCTGTATATGTGTGCCGAGTATGGTACAGGCAGACATAATTTTTCTGAAACCTTTGAACAGCATAAAATCTACGCCCAACGTTACCGCGAAGCGCTGGATAAGAATGGGATTAAAAGATGATATCTTCTTGACAATCAGCTACTCTGTGGGAGATAAGACAAAAAATCAGATCCCTTCTTCGGAACGATTAGCTGGTAGTATACAGGCAAATCCCGGCCCTGAGCCGGGAGAAGACCCTGAAAATTCATGAAAGCCGCTGGGGCTGATCCTTTCCCCCCCCCCAAAAAAAAATCTAACGGTTATTTAACATTTGAATCCAGCCACTACTGAGTGGATTCTGGATATAATTAATACTTTTGCCAACCATCACCCTAAAAAATCTAATCAATACAACCAACGATGAAAAAAACATTACTTTTTGCAATCTGTGCATTGGGATTATTCATGAATAATCTTTCTGCCCAAGTCGTTCTTCAAAGCGATTTTGAAACATGGACAGGTCCAGAAGCCGTAACAGGCTGGAACGGATCTAAAACCAATATTTCAGTAAGCCCCGATAGCTGCCGCAAAGACAGCCTGCTGCCATACCACGGCCACTATTGTGTGAGACTTGTGAACGCTACCACTACCTCTAAGCGTTTCTCTACACAGCCTATGGCGGTTACTGCCGGAACACTCTACAATGTTCGTTTTTATGTAAAAGGTACAGGGAGCATCCGTACCGGTCTTTCAGGAGTGAAAGTTTCTACCGGTTTTGGATACCTCTACGGTTCGTATGTAGCCGTTGCATCAAGCGCCTGGGGCATGGTAGAACAGCAATTGCTGGCCGACTCCACCAACTCAAATGCTCAGTTTCTGTTTTCTGTAAAGAGCACCGTAGCTCCTTCGAGCCTGTCGGTTGACAGCGTTACCATCAGCGCTGTAGGAACAGCTACTGTACAGACCCTCTATGCAATTCAGTACACTACTGCTGTGCCTGCAAACTCACCGTTCATGAATGAGTATGTAACAACAGGTGGTATCGTAACAGCGGTTTACAACGGCAGCACCGGAACACAATCAGGTTACTACGTTCAGACTACCAATGCACATGCATGGGCGGCCGTAAACGTATACGACTACAACCACATTGTTACCATGGGCGATAGTATCACCTTCTCCGGACAGGTGATTGAATATTACAACGAAACAGAAATGCAGAATATAGACAATTTCAAGATTGTATCCAGCGGCAACCCTATTCCTGCCGTTACAGTTGTTGGTTTCAATAACATTCAGAACGAGGAGTGGGAAGGTATGCTCATCAAGGCAAAGGATATTAAGGAAGTACGTTACAACACGGCACAAGCCTGGTACGTATTCGGCGATTCAACCAGTGTTGGAGCTGAAGATACCGTTGATAACGTTATCTACACTTACGCCTATACACAAAGCAAGAAATACACCATTACCGGTGTTATCCACTTTGAATACGCCAACTGGATCGAACCCCGCAATATCAACGACGTCGATTCAGTCGATGTATTTGACGGCATTCAGAATTTCCAGAACAATTTCTCCGACCTGAACGTATATCCAAACCCAACCACAGGAAGCTTCACCGTAGCAGTCACTACACTCGATGCAGCCGACAAGATGGACATCATCCTGAGCGATCTCACTGGTCGTGTTATTTACCGCGAGCAGGTTGCTGCCCAGTCGGGTAAAGGAACCTATGATGTAAATGCCGCCGGTCTGGCCAATGGAACTTACTTACTTGAACTGAGCAGCGGACAATCTAAGTCGGTCAGCAAGGTTGTGGTACAGTAATCGTTTTTAAATACATTCTTAAAAGGCCTTCCAGATTCAGTTCTGGAAGGCCTTTTTCGATTTCATGAAATGCTCGTGTGAGAAAGGAAGATCAGTCTGCAAGGGTGTACACCTTCTGCAGGCAAGAATTTTGTTTGGATGAAGAGATGTTCTGAGCCTGCGGTAGAAGAAAGGATGATTGTTTTGCATGATTGCCCGCGGATATTCAGAGAATAAATTGAATATCCCACTCTCGGTTTACTCCTGGCCTGTCAGGAGAGCCAGGATTGGTTGTTGAGTTTTTGCCAATGTTGGGTGCCTCTTTGAATGTTGGATATGGGGATTTTGAATTGAAGACGATTAACGATGTTTTTCTGGGCCTCAGCTATCAAATGGTAAGCGAACTCTTCGAAAATCTTACTGTCTCTTTTTTGATTGGAATTTGCAAGATTTGATTTAGAAATATTTCTCCCAACACCCAAATGAAAGAACTTCTTCTTTTGTGAGGAGAGCTGAATCAGTAAATCACTCAGACTTTCAGCTTTACTCATTTGCCCGTACATCATGCAAAGCAATTGATTCCAGCAAGTAAAGTGCTTTACGTATCGATTGCCATCATGTTTGTCAACGATCCAGTCGAAAGCACGTTTAGGTAAGAAGCTGATAATCTGAGAGAACACATATTTTCCGTGGTTCATTGGGAGCCTTTTCCCTCAAACTACAAATCAACACGTGATTAAAATTGGCTAAAACCCTTATCCGACAAGTATTTCAAAGGACAGATTGCAATTTTAATAGGACACTAATGATTCCAGGGATGAATTTTGTAGATGTGTATATTACCTATCTCCGGAAGAAAATTGACAAACCATTCCCTGAAAGACTTATTCACACAAAACACTGGGTTGGGTATCTGTTTAAAAAGAAGGGGAGTGAAGTCTAACCCGGTTGTCAGAAACATTTTGATAGTAGCCATTAAACCGGAAAGAAGGAAAAGAACCAATAACTAGTAAAGCCAGCTAACCTGCATGAAAACAGCCTATAAAATTTATGAAGTGGATATTAAGGTGCAAGTGCCCGATGTAAAAACAGGTTCTGTCAATCCTGGCTTTTTGCTCATCAAGTTTGATGATGAGGAATACGAATCGGCCGAAGAAGCCGAAGATGCCCTTGAGGACTATTTTGAACAGACGGAAGACAAGGGAGAATATACGATTCTGCCAATTTATAATGCGAAAGAGTAGACCGGACGTTTATCTGAAGCCATCTAAGCCGCAGCGCAAAGTGACTTGTGCTGTAATCCTTTTGACATACTTTTAAAAGGGCCTCCCAGACACAATTCTGGAAGACTTTCTCGATTCCGAATGTCTGTTGGCAGGAATGCGGCGTAGCAAATCCTTCTGCTGTGGCCGTTGTGCCGGATTGATTTCTAAGCGTTTCGAGGAACATAGCGAGAGTAAGCGAGACTGTTTTTATTGCATATTTAGAGTTCAAAATGAATTTCTCAAAAAATCCCCTTCGGTGAAGAAGAGGATTTGACCCAGGATTCTGCATGCCGGCTTGCCCACGGCTCAACCCTTTTTGATCACCTGGTCATTCTCGAGTATCTGTTTCATTTCCCGGTATTGTGTCAGCGTAAGGTCGCCGGCTGCAAAACGGTTGCGAAGGATGTGAAACGGCGATTGATGTTTTTTTCGTTGCCCGGGGATGCCATAAGGCACGGCAAATATCCACAGGATGACTGATAGCCAGACCAGCCACCAGATGAGATGCATTCCCCAAAAATGTAAACCGTCGTAGAACATGTGCGTAGGTGTTAAGTGTGAATGAATAAATAAAGGATAGAGATTACAGGGATTAAAAAAATCGTTTCGAGAAATGATCTTTTACAAATGCGTGTTGCTGGTTTTCTGTCATTTTATCGGCCGGAAGCACCTGGAAACGTACATCGGAGAACTGATGGTCTGATTTAAGCGTGTTGAGCAACTCCGTTTTTGCATTGGTTGGGCCAAAGAGCAAGACCTCTTTGTAATTCTTGATCACTTCTCCGAGGTGTTTATAGAATTCTTTTTGCACATGCTGTTCTTTGTTGTGCATGAGTTTTTCGCTTTCACCCAAACTGTGTTCTTTATCCTGATGCGTAAATTTCGATGTGAGGGTAGTGGTCTTCATCGTAGGGGTGGTCCATTCAATTAGGTTGGCATTCTGATGATCCATCCAGATACCCAATGCTGCTGCGTTTGACATAGTTTTTGTTTTTTTTGGTTGTTTTAATTTGTTCAGGTAGCCGGGTTTGTCAGCAATGCAAGGCATAATACTTTGCATTGGCCGCCTGTTCCTCAAAGGCCATATGCATAAAGCCCTGGGCACGGAGGGAGCTTTCGGCTCCATTCACATGATCGCCCGATTCATACGATTGGGCCGCTGCAAGATGATATCTGGCTGCCGATTCAAGATGTTGCGCCGCCTGGCGATGGTTGGCAATACGGGTATCGTTCAGAAAGGCCGCATCTTTTTTTTCTGTCAGGGTTGATGTGATTTCGGTAGCCATTTGTTTGGATTAAAATTGCTTGTTTAATGTCTGACAAAGGTGGATAAACGGTTCTGGCTCGTCTTACATATCTGTTTGGATATGTTACATAGTTCCCAGATTTGCGCATGTTCAGGAAAATAACCCAGGGAATGGGAGGTGAAAGGCGTAATCAGGACATCTGTTGGGAAGATTTAGAAATGGACACAAAAGTGCGATCTGTCCAGATTATTAAACCCGCATTTTTCAGTTGAAGAGGACACTAACGCTCTGAAATGGCTGCCAGCTCTCAGGAGCAGCGGGATTACCCATCCCGATGACTATCGGGACTGCACAAAATTCAAACGCACTGAACAGTAGCGCACTACGTTTCTACTGTTCATGTTGGGTTTATCCCGCATTTGAAGTCATTCGGAATTGGCCTTCCCACTCAAATGGCTGACAGCATATGCACCCAGCGGGATAACCGGGATGCACACACAAAAAAAACGCTTAACGCACCTTGCATTAGCCTGTTACACGGCAAATGCAAAATCCCGGGTTATTGTCAAACTGGCACAAGCAGAAGTATTGATTTAGCTTAAAACGCTTGCAGCCAGTATCTTTCAGACAGTCATTCTGTTCAATGATTTTTTCAATACGGGTGTATCGAACTAAGTAACCCAGCGCTTGAGCGCGGGGGATAAATACCCCACATCCGGGGGCTTTAGCCCAATAAGCATGCACCTGGCGTTCTCTTTTGGGCTGAAGCCCAATGTTCAAAGGGATGACATACCCTGCGCTAAAGCGCGGGGTTACTAATTGATTCAGGTAACGTACCTTTTAATAGGTTAATAAATACAAGCAAGGAAGCCTATCCTGTTCTGGCTTTTTGAGTGAATCCTA
>JABDAO010000041.1 GCA_013289095.1 Bacteroidota bacterium
CGGTAACGTTAACGGGCGAACCCATTATTGTTGCCGGTAACGTTGCAGAACCCAATATGAATTGCGACAATATTGCCATGAACATGGTCGGGGCCGGAACCTGGGGCGGGTCTGCACCCCTGGCCGGGGCCGGAAACCCTCAGACCGTTACCTATACCACCCTTGGCCGGCAAGACGTGACGTTTAATAACGGTACAGCTTATACCTACACCGGTTTCAATAATATGATCACCGCAGCCCCTTCTATGGGTTCGGTTGTTGCATCGAATTCTGAAATTTGCCCGGGTGTGGCATCGTTTACCAGCAGCATAGGCGCATCTCCCTTGTTTACTTTTTTGTGGACAGCCACTACACCTGCCGGTGTTACGGCTGCCATTGCCACCAATACGGCATCATCAACCAATATTACTTTTACCAATACCAATGCTACCCAACAATCTGTTACTGTTACCCTGGCCGTTACTTCAGAATGCTGCGGGCTGCTTGGAACAGTTACCTCGGTAATTTTAATCGACCCCGTTCCTCCTGCGCCCACAGCGTCGGCAGGTCCTTCAACCATTTGCCCGGGTGGAAGCACAGTTTTGTCGGTCACAACCGTAGCAAGTACAAGCTATAACTGGTACAATGCCGCCACCGCCGGCACGCTCCTGTCCAGCGGTCCGTCGTACACCGTAAGCCCTGCCAGCACTACTACCTATTATGTATCGGCCACCAATACGGGTGGTTGTGCAAGTGCAACGCGGGGTTCGGTTGCGGTTACGGTTACGCCAACTACGGCCCCAACGGCTCCAT
This sequence comes from Bacteroidota bacterium, assembly GCA_013289095.1. Lineage (GTDB taxonomy): Bacteria > Bacteroidota > Bacteroidia > Palsa-965 > Palsa-965 > Palsa-965. The sequence continues at coordinate 793 of JABDAO010000041.1, forward strand.
CGGTATCGGTTTGTGCTGCAGGTAATGTAACCCTAGCGGTCTCTGCTCCTGTTGCAGGAGCCACTTATAACTGGGATCTGAGTCCTGCCTGTGCCGGCGCCTTGCAATCGAGCCCCAGCCCTACCTATACGCAATATGTGGCAGCCACTACGGTATTCAATGTAAGCGTAACGCTCAACGGTTGTAATGCCAGCGCCTGTACTGCCGTTACGGCAACCATAACGGGGGCCCCGGCAACCCTTACCTGGACCGGAGGAGGCTCGGCCGGAGCGGGCAACTGGTTTGATGCCAACAACTGGGGCGGATGTCTGCCTGCCTGCGGGGTAAACGTCATCATCCCAAACACGCCTGCTTTGGCGGTATCCAATCCTCCGAGCGTAGGCTATAATGCAACTTACAATGCTGCCGAAAACCCTGCGGCCTGTAATACCATTTCGCTTAACAGCGGTAATACCCTCACGTTTGCAGATACCAAGGCGGAGCTGGATATCTGCGGCGATTTTAACCACAGCGGAACGGTAACCATGGCTTCGCAGGGAAAAATTGTTTTCATGGGTTCGGTGGCCCAGCACTATACCCAGGCAAGTACAGGGGTGGGCACCTTGTTTAACGTGGTGCTTGCCAATACGGCTCCCACCCCCACACTCACCATCATGGACGGGGCCGGTGGACAGGATATGAATATTGCCGCCAACGGAACCTTCAGTTTTGTGACCGGTTGTGTGCTGACACAAAATGCCCGAACGCTGTGTATCGAAAACATTGCCCCCACATCGCTCAGCGGTTATAGCTCCAGCGCCTATGTCCAAGGCAACCTGAGGCGATACCTGGATGTGGTGGGTTTTGATTTTCCGGTGGGCAATACCACATCGTATCAGCTCATGAACCTGAATTTCTCGGTGCTGAACCCACTTACCTATGTGACCGTATTTTTCGACAACCCGGCAAATGCAACCGGTACAGGGCTCCCTGTGTTGGAGAGCGGGGCGAATTACTATGTATCGCTGTTGAACAATGGAGGCACCGGAGCCGGTTCGGGGGCCGCAAATGCGGGTATCTGGACTGTGCTGCCCAATACCTATACCGGCATTGCCGGTGTGGTTACCTACCAGATGACGCTTTATGCCACCAATTATACCACGGCGCCCGCGGCCACCAATATTACGATCCTCAAACGCAATTCATTCTGCCCCGGCATCTGGTATGTAAACAGCGATGACGGTTTGTACGACAACAATACCGTAAACGCAAACCAGGTGGTGACAGACCGTTTGACGATGACGGGGTTTTCGCAATTTGTCATCGGCATCTCCAACAACCCCCTGCCTCTTGAACTTACGGCGTTTGAGGCCGAGTGTGTAAACAATCATGTAGAGGTAAGCTGGGTCACGGCATCCGAAACGAACAACGCATTTTTTACGGTCGAACGGAGCTGCGAGGGATCGCCGGCGTTCCAGACCGCCGGCACCGTAAGGGGGGCCGGAAACAGCTCTACCCCCATACAATATACCTTTAAGGATACGCTGTTCCCGGGAAGCACCTGTTACTACCGTCTGAAACAGACAGACTTCAACGGAGCAACGCGTACGTTTGCCCCCGTGGCCCTGAACTGCAAAGACCAGCTGGCCTTTGGTCTGTTCAGCATTTTTCCCAACCCGGCAACAGACGAGCTGAATGTGTTTTTTAATTCAGACGAAGCAGGTATGGTTGTACTGACGCTGGTGGATATGCTGGGCAAAAAACTGATCGAAAAAGAAATGCCCGCCCAGATTGGGCTCAACCAAAGCAGCCTCGACCTGCGTTCGTTCAGCGATGCGGTATATGTAGTGAGGTTAAGCAACGGATCAAAAACATTTGCCCGACGCGTCACCGTTCAGCGTTGAGCACTGACAGCATGTATGGAGTTGAAACAGTTTCAGACCAAATAGACAACCACATGAATAAAAATTATTTGACATCTCTGATAACCCCTGCCAAACATTTCTTCTCCTTAGGAGAGGGGCAGGGAGAGGTCAAAAAGAGGGGGTTATCCGGGATGCCCTATCTTCATATCCTTCTGTTCAACCTCTTCCTGGCATTCGGGTTTGGTGCAACTGCGCAGACTGTTGTAACCCTTACCTCCAGCGGAACATGGGTGGTGCCTGCGGGCGCTACCTCGGCAACGTTTTATGTCTTTGGCGATGGAGGGGCAGGCGGTGGAACCAGTTTTACTCTGGCCAATGCCGCCGATGGCGGAGGAGGTGGCGGCGGGGCCTGTTCGGTAAATGCGGTGGGGTCGCTCACCGTTGGTCAGACCTGGACGGCCACCATCGGAACCGGTGGTGTTGGAGGCAGCGCTGCTGGTGGAAACGGAACGGGCACCACGTTTACAAACGGAACAACTACTTACAGCGCCGGAGGAGGTTTAGGCGGGGCGGTGGCATCGGGTGCAAATAATGGAACAGCAGCAGGAGGGGCAGGGGCCACCACCGGTACCGGTACGGTGTTCGCCGGAGGCAATGGGAGTACGGGTTACAATTCAAGTCCCAGTCGCTTAACGGGTACTGGTGGCGGCGGGGGCGGTTCGGGCGCTGCCGGATCTGCCGGTCCCGATAACGGATCGGGCTGTACGGGTTTGCAGGGAGCCGGAGGAACAGGTACCTATCCCGGAGGGGCAGGGGCTTACAACGGTGGCTGCGGATCATCAAGCACTACGGGGTCGGCCGGTGCACAGCCCGGAGGGGGAGGCAGCGGTAATGCAACAGCAGGCTCGGCAAAAAATGGAGGCAACGGAGGCGCGGGCGAAGTGATTATTGTCTATACTTCTGCAATCACCACCTATAACGCAAGCACTACCTATACCGTTCCGGCCGGGGTTACCAGCCTCAATCTGTATCTCTGGGGAGGAGGCGGAGCCGGGGGAGGAAGTTCAACCGCATCGCCTTCGACGTATAACAACGGCGGTGGTGGAGGTGGCGGGGCTTGTGCTGTGTTTACCAGCATCCCGGTAACCCCACTCCAGGTGTGGACAATTACCGTAGGAGCCGGTGGTACGGCAGGCGGTGGTACCGGGGGGAATGGAGGAACAACCACCTTTGTAAATGGAGCTACCACCTACAGCGTTGCCGGAGGAACCGGTGGGCTGGGGGCAACAAATACCAACAACGGAACCAGCGCCGGAGGGGCAGGAGGATCAACGGGGTCGGCCGGTGGTACGATATACGCAGGAGGAACCGGCAGTACCTCGAACAACTCGAATGGCCTGACCGGTAACGGAGGCGGGGCCGGCAGTTCGGGCTCCGCGGCCGGAGCAACACCGGCCGTATGTTCGGGCACAGGCGGTCCGGCCGGCAGCACCGGTACCTATCTGGGAGGCGCCGGAGGGGCCAACTCCAAATGCGAAAACACCAGCAATAGCTCCGGAGCCCAGGCTGGAGCTATACCCGGTGGAGGAGGAAGCGGGAACAACGATTACAACGACAATGGACAACCAGGCGCCAACGGCGGAGTAGGACAGGTGGTGGTAGATGCCACCATCTATTGCACCGGGCCCAGCACCCAGGCCAGCGCAGTGGCTTTCTCAGCGGTTCAATGTACACAGATGACCGTTGGATGGACTAGTGGCAGTGGGGCCGACCGTATCGTGGTGGTGAGTACATCGCCCATAGCCAGCAATCCTGTCAATGGCACTACCTATACGGCCAACACTGTTTATGGCAGCGGAAATGCCATTGGCGCTGGACAGTATGTAGTTTATAATGGAACCGGCGCTTCGGTTACGGTAACCGGTTTGACTTCGGGGGTAACGTACTATTATGCAGTTTTTGAATACACGTGCAGCAGCCCACAGTATCTCACCACCGGGGGCAATACCGGAAGCCAGGCCACCTCGTCTACCGGAACCATTGCCTCGGCAGGTCCTTATCAGTTTGTGTGCGGATCAACGGCAACGCTTGCCGGCAACACCGCCACCACCGGCAGCGGCGCCTGGTCTGTATTGAACCCTACCGCCAGCCCAACGGTTGTCACAACACCAGCAAGCCCAACCTCTGGCGTTACCGCCATGCCGGCCACCTCTGTCATCACCTTGCGCTGGACTATTTCAGGAGGTGGGTGCGGCACCAGCTTTTCGGATACGGTGATCTATACCCAGTAGCCTTCCCCACGACTCATCCCCCTTTTAGCTGCCGAAGCCGGAAGTTAAGTACGTTCAAGCGAAGGCAGCCAGCCCTCTCTCTGCAAGCAGAGAAAGGAAGCCTTTGTGGAAACGGGAGCCCCGACTGGCTCCGCCATCCGGAGCTTGACAGAACCCTTTTTTTATTCAATTCAATTCAATTTCATTGAAATTGAATTGAATTGTAGTACCCCATTTTCCACAAAGGCTCCCCTTCTCTATTTATAGAGAAGGGGCCGGGGGGATGAGTCGTGGGGAAGGGAGGGCGGTTCATTCAAACCTAAGCGCATCAATCGGATCGAGGTTCGAGGCCTTGATGGCCGGATAAATCCCGGCTCCAACGCCCACCACAAAACAGATGATGATGCCGGTAAAGATCCACAGCCAGGGAACGAGAAAACTGCCGCCTATGAGCAGGGAGATGGCATTACCGATGCCGATGCCGAAAAGGATGCCGAGCAACCCGCCCAGCTGACAGATCACAATGGCTTCGGCCAGAAACTGGCTGCGTATCACTTTCTTGGTGGCCCCGATGGCTTTGCGGATCCCTATTTCGCGGGTACGTTCGGTGACGCTTACCAGCATGATGTTCATCAGGCCTATGGCTGCACCAAGCAAGGTGATGACACCGATCAGCGTGGCGGCAATGGTTACGTATTTAATATTATCGATCAGCATATTGGCCAGGTTGTCGCTCTTGGTGATCTCGAAATTGTCCTCATCGCCGGCATTCAATTTTCTGACCACCCGAAAGGTGCCGGTGGCTTCGCCCAGGGCTGTTTCGAGCATTTCCTGCCTGGGGGGCCAGCACATTTATGGTGTACGACATATTGGGGCGTGGAAAATACTGACGTACATTGCTCAACGGGAGCAAACACACTTTATCGCCCCCAAAACCCGAACTGTTTCCTTTTGATTTCAATACCCCCACAACCCGGTATTTGCCGTTGCCTACATCGATGATCTTGTCGATCGGGTCGGTCTTGCCTTTGAAGAGGGTAGGGACGAGGTCTTTTCCGAGGATGATGGAGTGAGAACCGAACAGGATTTCCTGGGTCGAGAAATTTCTCCCTTCTTCCACTTCATAGCCCGAAGTGGCCATGTAGTTTTCATCCACCCCAAAAATCTGGATATTAGGATTTGTCTTTTCAGAATGATATTTGAGCGTAGCCGCAAATGTGGCCAGGGTGGAGACAGAGGCCAGGGCCGGGAAATTGTAGTTTTCTACAAAACGGGCGGCTTCGTGGTAGGTAATTTCCCTGTATTTCTTTGGTTTCTTGCCCGAGCGGCCGATACGGATGGTGGTTTCGCGGTTGCGTATGGTGAAGGTGTTAGCTCCCATGCTCGTAAAATTGCTGTTGATAGAACCTTTGATGGCATCAATAGCCGTAAGGATCCCTACCAGTGCCATGATGCCAAACGAAATGATGAGCACCGTGAGTATGGTTCGGAGGAGTTGTCCGCGTATGGAAGTGAGCGCTATTTTTATGTTTTCTTGAAAGAAGGAGGCCAAAGGTGAATGTATGGGGTTAGATAAGTATTCGATTTATGAGTTCATTAACCCGGAAACAAAGGCAAAATTAAAACAGTACTCGGATTAAAGTATTCAAAGTTGAGGAAAATTATCATATCCAAGAGGTATACCTCCTCCACCTGATCTTCATGCAGCACACGAACGGTTCATCCATGGTGAACGCAATTTTTGGGGAGTATTCGTTCTTGAGCCAATTCATTTGTGCACCTCATTCGGATTTATATTTTCTATTTAGTCCAGGGTGGCAGTTCTTTAGATAAGCTTGGTTTAATTGTAGCGTATTGACAAGGAGTGGGGTGAACGGTCAGATATTAAAATTGATTTTACTTACTGTTATTCATACAGACTGAAATATTGGATTGAACGCATTACAATTAGCTGGATAGCCAGTAAATAATTCAAAATATTTCCCACTTTCGCCCCGGAATTGCTAAATTCGTCATCAATTTCCTGATCGTCACATTAAACTAAAAACATAACTCCTATGGCTTTTGATATCGAAATGATCCGCAAGGTATATGCCGGTCTTGGCGCAAAGATTGAACTTGCGCGTAAAACAGTAGGTAAACCGCTCACGCTTACTGAAAAGATACTCTATTCGCACCTGAGCGAAGCCCTGCCGGCAAAGCCTTATGAACGCGGCGCTTCGTATGTTGATTTTCACCCCGACCGCGTGGCCATGCAGGATGCCACCGCTCAGATGGCCTTGCTCCAGTTCATGCAGGCCGGGCGACGCACCGTAGCCGTTCCATCGACCGTACATTGCGATCACCTCATCACCGCCAAATCAAATGCAAAAGAAGACCTGGACCGGGCCATCAAGGTAAACCAGGAAGTCTATAATTTTCTGACTTCGGTGTGTAACAAATACGGTCTTGGTTTCTGGAAACCGGGAGCTGGTATCATTCACCAGGTGGTGCTCGAGAATTATGCCTTTCCGGGCGGTCTGATGATCGGAACCGATTCGCACACGGTCAATGCCGGCGGATTGGGAATGATCGCGATCGGGGTTGGCGGCGCCGATGCCTGCGATGTCATGGCCGGTCTGCCCTGGGAATTGAAGATGCCAAAACTCATCGGCGTACACCTCACCGGTAAACTCAGCGGATGGTCTTCGGCCAAAGACATTATTTTAAAAGTAGCCGGTATCCTGACCGTAAAAGGCGGTACCGATAAAATTGTTGAATACTTCGGCCCAGGAGCCGAATCGCTTTCGGGAACAGGCAAGGGCACCATCTGTAATATGGGAGCCGAAATTGGTGCCACCACATCCACCTTTGGCTATGATGCCGCCATGGAACGTTATCTGCGTGCCACCGGCCGTGCCGATGTGGCCGATCTGGCAAACGGCGTAAAGCAACACCTCACTGCCGATCCCGAAGTGTACGCAAACCCCTCGAACTTTTTTGATGAAGTCATCGAAATTAACCTCGATGAACTGGAGCCTTACCTCAATGGCCCTTTCACTCCCGACCGTGCCACTCCAATTTCGAAAATGAAAGAAGAAGCCCTCAAGAACGGATGGCCTACGCACGTGGAGGTAGGCCTGATCGGGTCCTGCACCAATTCTTCGTACGAAGACATCAGCCGTGCGGCATCGTTGGCCAAACAGGCGGTGGATAAAAAACTCAAGGCAAAATCGCAGTTTACCATTACTCCCGGTTCGGAGCAGGTGCGTTTTACCATCGAACGCGACGGGTTCATCTCCATCTTCAATCAGATGGGCGCCAATGTCTTTGCAAATGCCTGTGGGCCTTGCATCGGAATGTGGGACCGCAAGGATGCCGATAAACAGGAAAAGAATACCATCGTGCATTCGTTTAACCGCAACTTTTCGAAACGTGCCGATGGCAACCCGAACACCCATGCCTTTGTGGGTTCGCCCGAGCTGGTAACAGCCATTGCCATTTCGGGCGATCTTTGTTTTAACCCCCTTACCGATACCCTCATCAACGAAGAAGGAAAAGCCGTAAAGCTCGATCCTCCAACCGGTCAGGAGTTGCCCCCCAGGGGATTTGCGGTGGATGATGCCGGTTTCCTGGCCCCTGCTGCCGATGGCTCGAAGGTAGAGGTGCTTGTCAACCCCAAATCAGACAGGCTCCAGTTGCTCGATCCGTTCCGTGCCTGGGAAGGAGTTGATCTCAAAGGTCTGAAACTGCTGATCAAGGCAAAAGGCAAGTGTACAACCGATCATATCTCCATGGCTGGCCCCTGGCTTAAATACCGTGGCCACCTCGACAATATTTCGAACAACATGCTTATCGGCGCCGTAAATGCATTCAATGAGAAAACCGATAACGTAAAAAACCAATTGACAGGCGCTTATGAATCGGTGCCCCTGGTACAGCGCAGCTACAAAGCCGGCAATATCGGTTCGATTGTGGTGGGCGATGAAAACTATGGCGAAGGGTCATCCCGCGAACATGCCGCCATGGAACCCCGTTTCCTGGGTGTGCGGGTGGTACTTGTAAAATCATTCGCCCGCATTCACGAAACCAATCTCAAGAAACAGGGCATGTTGGGTCTTACTTTTGCAAACAAAGAAGATTACAACAAGATCCAGGAAGACGACTCGATTGATGTGCTCGGTCTGACCACCTTCAAACCCGGTGTTCCGCTCACGCTCGCGTTTCACCACAAAGACGGATCGACAGACGAGATCAAGGCAAACCACAGTTACAATGCCCAACAGATCGAATGGTTTAAAGCAGGCGGTGCGCTTAACATTATCCGTTCAAGCATTAAAGCCTGATCATTCACCTTCATCCCTCCTCCGGTTGTGCCGGGGGAGGGATTTTTCTACCTTTTATCATCCATCATCCTGTGAGTTCCCTGCCTTCTAAATTTTGCATCTTCCTTTTTCTGTGTTTCCTTTTCCGGAGCTCTGAAGTTTCTGCACAGGTATCTTTTCGTGACAGCATCAAAACGCTGGCTGCGAAAGAAAAGAACCTTCCCAAAAAGTACGACTGGATGCTCAATATCTGCGCAAACTATGTCACGCGGAGCCTTTTCGATTCGGGGATAATTGTTGCAAATGAAGGCATACGGTTGGCCGAGGCCAGCGGCAATCAGAAATATGTGGCTTCTTTTATGTCTGATAAAGGAATGGCCTTTCTGATGCAAGGGGTCAACGGATCGGCGCTTGACTGTTTTCTGAAAGAATTAAAAATCCTGGAAACAGTGCATGATTCGGTAGCGCTTGCTGCCTGTTACAGCCGCATTGGCATCCTGTATATGAACATGAAAACATACGGGAAAGCTCAGCTCTATCTCAGTAAAAGCATCCACCTGGTACCCAGCAAAAAGAATGAAGAATCCTGGATGGATTATTACGGAAACATGAGCGTGTTGTATACCGAAATCGGGAATTATGATTCGGCCTTATACACCCTCAATGCAAGCATGGCCATTGCCGAAAAATTAGGCGATAAAAAGAAGATAGCCATTTCGCTCCAGAATACCGGCGATGTGTTGATACGTCTGAAACGGTTCAGGGAAGCCCTCGATTTTACCAACCGCAGCATCAAAGAAACGGCCGAATCGGGCATGAATTATGGAACAGCCCAGCTCTATCTCAACCTGGGGCTTTGTTATACCGGTTTGGGCGATTATCCCCTGGCCGAGCTCAATCTCAACAAAGCGCTTGAAACAGAAAAGAACGGAGAGAGCATTGATGAAGAACGTCAGATCTACGAAGGATACTCGAACCTCTATGAACTGGAGAAAGATTATACGAAGGCATACAACAGTCATGTACTCTTTACCAAATACAACGACAGCATTTACAGCCGTGAAAACGTATCGAAGCTCGATGATCTGAAGGCGGCGTATGAAATAGATAAACAGGAAGAACTGGCCAGGCTCAAGGAAGGCGAGGAGACGTTGAGAGAATCGGTCAAGGCTCGGAAAGAAAGGGTTTTCGATGCCGGTATGCTTGGGGCAGTAGGCGTGATGCTTGTCTTTGCATTTTTATCCTACCGCGGTTCGCGTATCAAGGCCAGGGCAACAAAAGTCATCGGGGAGCAAAAAGAAGAAATCGAAAAAAAGAATGCCGAACTCGGTGAAATGAACCGCGAAGTAAGCGACAGTATCCAGTATGCCAGCAGGATACAGGAGGCCATCCTGCCTTCTCTCGGTGCAATCCAGGAAATACTTCCAAAATCATTTGTCCTGTTCCTCCCTAAAAATGTGGTCAGCGGCGATTTTTATTTTTTCACCCGCCTCTCTGCCGATGAATTCATTCTCGCCACGTGCGATTGCACCGGCCATGGTGTGCCCGGCGCATTCATGAGCATGATCGGTTCTGAACAATTGGGCAAGATTATCCGCGACCGTGGAGTGACCGGCCCCGCAGCCATACTTAACGAGCTTCACCTGGGTTTGCGTAAAGCATTGCGTCAGGATCTCAATGAAACACGCGATGGAATAGACCTGGCCATCTGCAAAATAAATCTGAAAGAAAAGAAGATGACCTATGCCGGAGCCAACAGGCCCTGCTGGATCATGAATCAGGAATCAAACGGGCTTGTCGAGCTCAAACCCGATAAGCAAGCCGTTGGCGGTCAGGAATCGGCTGCATACCGGGCATTTGCAGAGCAGGAAGTGATACTGGGCGCCCAAGACCGCGTATATCTTTTTAGCGACGGTTTTGCCGATCAGTTTGGAGGTGATAAAGGCAAGAAACTGATGGTCAGGAATTTTAAACAGCTGTTGCTTTCAGTCATACATCTGCCCCTGCCCGACCAGCGTAAGCAGTTACAGGCCGAATTGGTTCACTGGAAGGGTGGGCTCGAACAGGTGGATGATATCCTCGTGATCGGGTTTGGGATTTGATTGACCCCGCATGTGCCGGATGCGCAAAGGATAAAAGCGTTCAAACGTTGTATTGAAAATGAATTTGATCAAGCCCCGTAATTATTTTCTTTTCTTCATGCTCCTGCTGTCTTTGGCTGCAACAGGCCAAAACCATACGGCCCGTTTGGAAGACAGCCTGAAGTTGGTGCTTACCAAACACCTGCCTGATAAGGATATTGTGAAGGCCTACTCTAACCTTGGCCGGAATTATGTAGACCTGGGGCAGATGGACAGCGCCCGCCGGTATATTGAACTCGGAATAGCATTCGCGAAAAAATGCAACATCCCCAAGGCCCTTCCGATTTTCTATATCAATGAGGGCAATATGTATATGTTTCAGTCAAACTATTCGACAGCCCTTGAATGTTATCTCAAATGTATCTCTATCCGAGAACAGCAAAAAGACAGTATGGGGCTGATCAATGCATTCAATTCGATTGGGATTGTTTATTTCCGCATGAACCAGTTCGAAAAGGCGCTTGACTACTGGCAGAAAAGCCTGAAACTCTGTGAGCGCTTCGGGCAGGAAATGCGCAAGCAGGATCTGTATTCGAATATTGCAATGGTCTTCGATGCCCAGGGCAGGAAAAAAGATGCTGAAGCCTATACGCTCAAAGCACTCGACATTTCGTTTAAATTCAAAGACGAGGTCAAAATAGCGATGACTGCTACCAATCTGGGTGAGTTGTACACGAGCGAAAAAAGATACAAGGAAGCGCTCCCGTATTTTAAGATGGCCCAAGATCATGGCGCCGACTCGTTAAACGATGGGTATGGGCTCGCTTCTTTATACGTAAGCCTCGGAACCAACTACATGGAGACAGGGCAATTGAAACTGGCACATGAAAATTACGCGAAAGCGGTACGGGTTTCATTAAAGGTTGGTAGCCTCGACGAGCTGCGCGAAGAATACCTCGGATATTCTCAGCTCTTTGCAGCCGAGAAAAACATGAAGGAAGCATTCAGGTATCACAAGCTTTCGGCCCAGTATAAAGACAGCGTATTCAATAAACAGAACCTCGAAAAATTCAACGATCTGAAGACCACCTACGAAGTGGCAAAAAAAGAACAGCAACTCAAACAAAAAGAACGCGAACAGCTGCTCCTGCAAGAGGTGAAAGATCATAAACAAAAGGTGATTGATTATGCCCTCCTGGCAGGCTGTCTTGCCGTGGTCATTCTTTCGCTGCTCATGTATCGTAGCTATCGCATCAAGAAACAGGCAAATGCCGTGATCCTTGTTCAAAAAGAAGAAATCGAAAAAACAAACAACGAACTGGGTACCCTGAACAAGGAAATAGGCGACAGTATCAATTACGCCAAACGCATCCAGGAAGCCATTCTTCCTACACGCGCCATGATCTCGGCATTCCTGCCCCGTACGTTTGTATTCTATCAGCCCAAGAATGTGGTCAGCGGCGATTTTTATTTCTTCACTGCGCTGAACCATGAGGAGGTGATCCTGGCAGCATGCGATTGTACCGGCCATGGCGTGCCGGGCGCTTTTATGAGCATGATCGGCACCGAACAGCTCAACAAGATTATTCAGGAACGAAAGATCACCTCGCCCTGTCTCATCCTGGATGCCCTGCACGAAGGTGTACGCAATACCCTTCATCAAGACCGCAACGATTCGCGCGATGGAATGGATGTGGCCATCTGTAAACTGAACCTCACTACCAATAAACTCGTTTATGCGGGTGCAAACCGCCCGCTCTGGATCATCCGAAAGGGCGCCGGTCAGGTATCCGAAATAAAAGCCGACAAACAGCCTGTAGGCGGCTTGGAAAGCGATTCCCGAAAACCGTTCAGCAACAAGGAGGAGACTTTATCCGAGGGCGACCGGATTTATCTTTCGAGTGATGGCTATGCCGATCAGTTCGGAGGGGCGAAGGGAAAGAAATTCATGGTGCGAAATTTTCAGGAGCTTATCTTCTCCCTCATCAACCAACCGATGAAGGAACAAGAAGAGGCATTACGGCAGGCGTTTGCGAAATGGAGAGGAAATGCCGAACAGGTGGATGACATCCTGGTGATCGGGGTAGAAATCTGAGCTTTGTCAGTGAATTCCGTATTCATCGCCTTTCATGCCCTCATCCGTGGTAGACACGCGAAGCGGTAATCATCCCTTCTTTTATTTCCAGGACTTCGCCCACGAGCAGATCCTCTTCGCCTTCCACATGCCGGGTATATTCCATGAACACACGTTGATGGTTGGCCGTAAAATGAATCGGCACATACCGGAGCGTCGGAAGCCGTTTAAAGGCATCCTCCCACCACAAACGCAGGGCCTGTTTGCCCACAATCAATCCCCCCGTCGCAGGCTGTCTGATCTTTAGTTTGGGACTGAAGTGACGGGCATCGTCGGTATAGAGACTGAGCAATTGCTCCAGATCATGTTCATTGAAAGCCTTGAACCAGTTATGTGCGATAGCAAGATGTTGTTCTGTCATGGGGAGGTTAAACAAGTTAATAAATCAGGAATGATCGGGTTACTTAGGGTTCATTCAAAAAGTCAGAACACGATAGGCTTCATTGCGTGTATGTATCAACCAATTAAAAGGTACCGTACATGAATCAATAAGTAACCCCGCGCTTCAGCGCGGGGTTGTCACCCCCCCCCCCTGGGCTTCAGCCCAATTCAGAACCTCACGTTCGCTATTAGTGGGCTAAAGCCCAAGGCGCTGAAGCGCGGGGTTACTCATTAGGTCTGTGAGGCGAAAAATGTGAGACGCAGAACCATTTTTGTTAACTAAATGACATTGCGCTAAAGCGCGGGGCTACTTAGTTCGATACACCCGTATTAAAAAATTCATTGAACACAAGGACTGTCTGAAACATACTGGCTGCAAGCGTTTTAAACTCAGGGCATCTCTAATAACCCCATCCAAATATGCCCTCTCCTTGGGAGAGGGGCAGGGAGAGGTCAAAAAGCGGGGTTGTTAGAGATGCCCCTGAATCAATACTTCTGCTTGCTCCGGTTTGACAATAAACAAATGTAAGTAAATGATTGTGTGACGATTGGTTAATTTTGTGAACCCTGCTTATAAATTATTTTCTTCCCGGTGTGGAGGAAAAAGAATTTGAACTGTAGTTCCTTTGCCCAGGGTTGAATCAATACTGAATTCAGCTTTGTGGAGCCTGAATATTTTTTCGGTAAGCGAGAGCCCGATACCCGAACCGCTATAGGTGGATGCGTTTTTTGCCCGGTAGAATGATTTACTGACATTCTCAATTTCGTGAGCCGGGATCCCGATGCCCGTGTCGCGCACCGTGATGCGTGTTCCGGCAGGGGAGACCGACAGATGAACGATGACTTCCTGGTTTCCCGAAAACTTGCATGCGTTTTCGATGAGGTTAAAAAATGCGATCTCTAGCAAGGGGCGGCTGCCGAAAACAACGAGGTCTTCGCTGCTCGGCGGAAGGTTCGAAAAGCTGATCTGGATCCTGCTCTCGGGGATGTCGCGTGAGGCTTTTTCTTTCAGATCCCAGAGCAGTTCATCGAGTCTTACCACCCCGTTGAGGGCAGAATTTTCATCCCTGTTCAGCTGTGCCAGGTCGAGCAGACCGGTGATGATATGGCTCAGCTTTTCGGATTCACTCAGGATAGATTGAAGCAGGGCCTGGTATTCGGGTACGCTGCGTGCTTTGGTCAGACCCACTTCGAGTTCGATGATGATGGAAGCGAGGGGGGTGCGGAGCTGATGAGAGGCGTTGTGTACGAAATTCTTTTCGGCTTCGAACGCTTTTTCAAGACGCTCCAGCATATTGTTGAAGGTGATGCTGAGTTCGGCAATCTCATCCTTGCCCTTTCCTTCGTTCAGCCTCAGGTGGAGGTTACTTGCCCTGATCCGGTTTACATTCCTGACGATATGCGAGATCGGATTCAGGGCCTGTTTGGAAAAGAACCGCCCGGTAAGGAATACCAGCACCAGGCTGCAGATATAACCGGTGAGCAAGGTGTTACGGGTAAAGGCCAGGCTGTGCGCCCCCGACTCATCCCCGGCAGCTGCTATGATCACAAAATTACCCTGGTTATCTTCGTAGTAGATCCCTACAAGCTGCCTCCCGTTTTCATCCATCTCCACTTTTTTTGAACTCCTGATTTGTTCAATAAGGGCTGCGGGGAAATCGCCTTTGCGGGTTTCTTCAATAAATGCAGGTACATTGTGCTCATCGTATACCCGGATCATTTCACCGGGCAATGTTTGCGTATACTTCTTTTCAAATTCCTTAAAGATAGACGCGCTCACCTCATCCTTCTCCAGAAAAACCTGGGCTGTGATCATTGCCCTGTTATTTAATTTTTCATAAAACACTTTATGGAAGTTGAGCTTGATGAGGTAATATACATACAGGCTCAGCGCCAGCAGGATGAGCGCTACCACCAGGGTGTAAATAAGTGTAAGCCGGTTTCGTATTTTCATAGAGCGGAGTGCAGGCAGGAGATCAGGGCTTATTCTTCCCTCAGGATATAACCCATCCCAAAAACGGTATGAATAAGTTTGGTGGAGAAGCCTTTGTCGACTTTGTTACGCAGGTAATTTACATAGACATCCACCACATTGGTGCCCGAATCGAACGAGATGTCCCATACGTTCTGGGCAATCTCTGCCCGCGAAAGCACACGGCCCTGGTTTTTAAGCAGGAATTCGAGGAGGAAATATTCTCGGGATGTAAGAACAATAGACTTTCCACCCCGGTGTGCTGATTTGGTCGAAATGTCGAGCACCAGATCGGAGAATGCCAGTTTCTCATCATTCATCGGCCGTTCTTTACGTCTGGCAAGCGCTCGGATCCGGGCCAGGAGTTCGTTCAGTTTAAACGGTTTGGTGAGGTAATCGTCGGCCCCCGAATCCAGACCCAGCACTTTGTCCTCGGTGGTGCCCAGGGCCGTAAGCATGATGATAGGCACAGTGGTGTCTGCCTTGCGGATGCTCAGGCAGACTTCAATGCCGCTGCAATTGGGCAGGATCAGATCGAGTACGATGCAATCATAATTCCGTTGCAGGGCCAGTTTCTTGCCCGACTCCCCATCGAATGCAACATCTACCTGGTAGTTTTGTTCCTTCAGTCCTTTTTCAATAAACTGGGCCAGCTTGGGCTCGTCTTCTACAACTAGTATTTTCATGTCTGTGGATTAACGCGTTAAACTGTTCTCAGGGATCACCAGACTTTCTGCAAAGGTATCAAAGTCTGTTTGTGAACGATTGCCGTGGCAGGCTGACATAAAGGTAGGGTATAAATATCATGCCTGGTTTACTGTATTTGTCTGATTGGCTTGCTTTCTAATTGGTTTTTAATGGTTTAGCCCTTTACTGTCCAGGCCGGTTCGAGTCAGATGTTTCAGTACGGAATCGTGGTTGAAACGATCGCCTGATCAAGCACATAGCTTTCTCTGAATGACACTTACAAGGCGCTTATGCGACTGGCAGATTCCTTTTATGACTTGTTCCATGTTCCCCGGGCTTTGTTCCGTGAATGCTTGCAATTTCACTGAATTTCGGGGCGTTTGACCTGTACGAAGCCTCTTCCCGTTCAGAGAAGCGGGATAAAATAGTAATTTAGCAAAATATTGATTAAGCATCTTTCATGAAGGTCAGGATCCTGCTGTTGCTTTGTATCTTTTCGCTTGTTTTTGGCTCTGCCCGTGCACAGACATCCATCACCATCCGAGGGGTTGTACTGGATTCAGACAGCCTTACCCCGATTGCATTTGTCTATGCGCTCAACCGCAACACCCTTACCGGTACCATGACCGATGCAGGAGGGCGTTTTGAAGTGATAGGCGCCGTACACGATACCCTTGTTTTTTCATACCTCGGGTACGAAGTAAAACGGGTGTTTCTGGAAACGCTGAAAGACTCGGTGAAAAACAATGCCCTGAGGCTCAAAATAGTGCTTCTCAAAAAAGCCATCAATCTTCAACAGGTGATCATTCTTTCGACAGAATTTTCGAAAGAAGAAAAACAATACTATACCCGAAAGGTGGAAGAATACCAGAATTTCAAGAGCCAGGGAATCTCCAGTCCAATCACCGGATTGTACATGGCTTTTAGCAAGGAAGGGAAGAGCCTCAAGAAATTAACAGAAATGTATGACAACCTGCTCTACGAAGAACTGCTCGAAAAACGCTTGAGCGATTCAAAACTCCGCGAAGTAACCGGCGACCCGAACCTCGATTGCAAGGCGTTTAGAAATTATTGCCGGCTGTCGGACGATTTTCTGCACATGGCCAGCGAGTATGACTTGTTTGTGGTTGTCGTTAAAATGTATAAGGATTATCATTCAGGCAAGAAACCATACCGTCATGTCCTCGATCATAACGGTGATGAGAGTGGAAGATAACCAGACTTGAACGTTGAGCGCACTGTACCCATGAAAATCCTCCTCGTAGCCGCCACCGAAACCGAAATCATGCCCCTCCTGGAGGAGCTGCATCTGCTAAGCCCCGAACCCCAGCACCTAAAGAAGGCCCGTTATCATAACCTGGATGTGGAAGTGCTCATCACCGGGGTAGGGATGACAGCTACGGCGTTTTATCTGGGCCAGACTCTTGTATCTGTCTGCGATTATGCACTGAACCTGGGCCTTGCCGGTAGCTTTAACCGCATGCTCGAGCTGGGCGATGTGGTGCAGGTAATAGAAGACCGGTTTTCTGAACTCGGGGCCGAAGACGGCGATTCTTTTATTCCCATCAGCGAAATGAACCTGGGCACTGGTGGTGTGGTACACAACGACCGGAATTCGGAAAACCCTGTGATAGAGCTTATCCCCAAGGTTACGGGCATTACCGTCAATACCGTTCATGGAAATGAAAAGCATATCGACACGGTTTGCGCACGTTTTCATCCCTACACCGAAAGTATGGAAGGGGCTGCGTTTTTATTCGGGTGTAAGGTTGCCGATGTGCCCTGCGCCCAGCTCCGGTCTGTAAGCAATTATGTGGAACGCCGTAACCGAAAGGCCTGGAACATACCCCTTGCTGTCAAAACCCTCAATCAAAAAGCAATTGAAATACTGAATGCATTTGCCGGGATCTAAAAGGGGTAGGCTAAAAGAGGAAAGGCGCCGGTCTGTTTTCGGGCACACAAAAAACAGTCATCAATACCTATGCAATCTACCTCAACGACGAATCATTGTTTAACGCTGGGCTTCAGCCCCTGCCCGAACGACTGTTTTATTTTCGATGCCCTGGTGCATAGTAAAATAGATACCGAAGGCCTGATGTTCGACGTGGTGATGGCCGATGTAGAAGAGCTCAACCGACGGGCCTTTGCCGGAACTATAGACATCACCAAACTGAGCTATCATGCCTATGCGCATCTCACCCACCCCTATGTATTGCTCAATGGGGGCAGCGCACTTGGTTTTGGAGTAGGCCCCCTGCTCATTGCACGCAGGCCCATACCCGATCTGCAAGCCAACGTAGCCAATCTCCGGATCGCGATACCCGGAAAATATACCACAGCCAATTTCCTCCTCAGTCTGGCTTACCCTTCTGGGAAGAATAAAATAGAAATGCTTTTTTCTGACATCGAAACAGCGGTGCTCAGTAATACCGTAGATGCAGGCCTCATCATCCATGAAAACCGGTTTACCTATGCTGAGCGCGGATTGCACAAGCTGATTGATTTGGGTGAATTCTGGGAAGCCTATGCCAATGCCCCCATTCCGTTGGGCGGCATTGTCATCAAACGCAGCTGCAGCAGCGAGGTGCAACAAAAAGTCGACCGGGTGCTGCGTAAAAGTGTGGAATATGCCTTTGCAAACCCCGATGCTTCGCGTACTTTTGTGAAAGCCCATGCGCAAGAGATGAGTGAAGATGTGATGTACAAGCATATAGCCTTGTATGTAAACGAATACTCGGTTGCACTTGGAACCGAAGGCCGCAGGGCGGTAAAGCTTTTGTTTGAGAAGGCCAGTGAGTTGGGCGTGGTGACGGGAATGAAGGATGATATCTTTGTGAATTGAAGCGGATCTGTTTCTGCCTCTGGGCACAGATAGATCCGGTTACCTTCGGCCCATAGCAATGCATGCAAAGCCTGGTCCTGACTAAACAGAAATGAAATTATAAAACGAATACGTTCAAAGTCTATGATCATAATAACCGGAGCCGCAGGATTTATCGGAAGCTGTCTTGTCAGTAAACTCAATGCCGAAGGATTTACAGATCTGGTATTGGTAGATGACTTCGCTTTCCCTGAAAAACAAAAGAATCTTGCCGGCAAGAAGTACAGCAAACAAGTACACCGCGATGAATTCATCGCCTGGCTGCAAGAAAACCACCGGTTTTGCCAATTTGTTTTCCACATCGGGGCCCGTACAGATACCACCGAAATGGATACGGCCATATTCGACAGGCTCAACCTCAATTATTCAAAAGAAGTCTGGAAAACCTGTGTGGAGTTTGGCCTGCCGCTTGTTTATGCCTCCTCGGCTGCCACCTACGGACTCGGCGAACTGGGTTATAGCGATGCGCATGAACTCATCGGGAAGCTCAAACCCTTGAACCCCTATGGCGATTCCAAAAACGATTTCGACATCTGGGCCCTGCAGCAGGAACGCAAACCTTATTTCTGGGCCGGTTTTAAATTCTTTAATGTATATGGGCCGAATGAATACCACAAAGCCCGTATGGCTTCGGTGATTTTTCATGCATTCCGTCAGGTACACGAAAAAGGATCGGTCAATCTCTTCCGATCGCATAATCCTGAATACAAGGACGGTGAACAGCTCCGTGATTTTGTTTATGTAAAAGACCTGTGCGAGGTCTGTGTATTCTTCTTGCATCACCGCAAAGATCCGGGCATATACAACCTCGGTTCGGGCAAGGCCAGGACGTTTCTCGACCTGGTCGGCAATACGTTCAAAGCTCTGGATAAACAACCCCGGATTGCCTTTATCGATACCCCGGCCGATATACGCGACAAGTATCAATACTTTACCCAGGCCGATATGAGCAAGCTTAGAGCTATCGGTTACTCAAAACCGTTTCATACGCTGGAAGAAGGAGTGGATGATTATGTGCGGAATTATTTGGTGGGGAGCAAGTATCTCTAAAAATCGCTTTCCTGCTTGTGTTTTTACTACAGATCCAACTGAATTAGTAACCCCGCGCTTCAGCCGTAATGTCATTTAGTTAGGGAAGATGTTCCTGCATCTCCCATTTTTCCTATCACAGACCTAATCAGTAATCCCGCGCTTTAGCGCTGGGTTACTGATGTATGACAGGGGTTATTAGAGATGCCCTTGATTTCTTTACAACTCACTTTTAAGTTCAAGCAAGAAAGCCTTGACACGCTGCAGTGAATAAACAATTTCGGATGTGTTGATGGTGTCGTGTTTGTTGTCCCTGAGTTTATCTTTTGCACCTTGCAAGGTAAAGCCGCGTTCCTTCACAAGGTTATAGATGATGCGAAAATTCTCGACATCACCCTTTGTAAAAAGACGGTTTCCTTTTTTGTTTTTGTGTGGCTGGATAATGTCGAATTCCTTCTCCCAAAAACGGATCAGCGATGGGTTGACATCGAACATGGCTGAGAGCTCACCCATGGTATAGTAAATTTTTTCGACTTCTTTCTCCTTGTATGGCAAGTGTGAAAATGATTTGTTTGATTTCTCTGACAAGTTAAGGAAAATACCTAAGATGGTTTACGTTTCGGCCCTAAAATGAAGTGAGCTGTAGTTGCCACGGAGAGCCGGGAGCACGGAAAACTCCCAAACACGCTGTGTCTCTCGGTGGTCTCCGTGCCTCGGTGTTAAAAACAAAGTATGACAACCGGTGATCTAATACGTAAATTTAAATGCTTTCAGATCAGGTTTTGCGCTCCGTTTTCTTTTTCGGTCATAGGAATAAATGGCTTTTCCCAGATCGGCCAGAAAGGGCAAGGCCACGGTTTTGTAATCGTATCTGTTGTCGTTGATCACTTCGTCTTCGTTGGCATAGATTACGGCAGAAAGCATGAATTCAACCCCGTGTTTGATGTCACACACGTAGGCCACATCCGATACAAACCCATAACTCTGCCCGACTATATTGAATATGCGAATGGAGTCCTGCAGTATGGGTTTTCGGTTATCCCCATAGATCAGGTATTTCTTAAAGCTGTCGTAGTATTCTTTCGTACGGTATGCCGGATGATCAGATTCTCTGGGCAGCATGCTTAGGTAATGCAATACAAAATTGCGGTCGGTTTCGGTAATCTGAAAACGGCGGCTGGAATCGGCCGATTGGGGAAAGAGTACGGAACGGAGTATGCCGGTTATATCTTCGAGGGGGAGGAAGTTGGAATGCGAAAAGTCTTTAGGCTCGTTAATTTTCTTTTCATCCTTATCGATATACGCCTTGCCTGCCACCGGTTTGCCAAGGGGGTGTATCTGCAGGTTCGTATTTGTAATGCCTGCCTGTTTATAGATGTCCTTTTTTGTATTTACATCCATGAAATCGATGGCATTGGTAGTCTGATTATCCTCTGTGCCGCATTTTGAATCAAAACGCTGTATGATAAAGGCATCGGGATATCCTTTATTGGTGAGTTGGGTATGGATGTATTCCTGGCCGAGGAATTCATAACAACGGCTGTACGCCGTGTTGTCGCTCACCAGCAGCATCCGGCGTATGTATTGGGCCAGGCTTGGATAACCGGTGGCCGAAGTGGTGTCAATCAGTGTTCCGGTCTGACAGGGGCCTGTGCTGTCGGTCAGCATGGGTGAGTCTTTGTCGAGACCGGGTATGTGTAAGGCATTGAGTTTCTCGAGGGCAAGCAAGGTGCAGGGCAGCTTGACCAGACTGGCGCAGTAAAAATAATTCTGACGGCTTACGTTGTAATCGAATTCTTTGAAGGAAGGTACATTGTCCTTATCGCGGTCGATGCGGGTATAGATAATCTGGATCTTGTATTTGTCTGGATGATCGACGAACTTCTTGAATTTGCCAGGGTTCTTTTCGAGCAAATGCCGGATGAAGAGAGAGTCAGGTACGGCATACGTTTTTGAAGTAGGTTTATTCTGGGCCACACCTGCTGTCGTGACCAGGGAATAAAGAATGACAAGAAGTATGGAAATCTGTTTAAATCCTTGTGTATGGATTATACGTTGTGTGACAGAACGCCGGATTTTAAGATTATCAGGATAAAAAATGATCATTCTTAATCTTATATAACCATAAAATCGGCGTTCCATCAAACAACGTTTGTCACGCTATCAGCTTTTGATCTTCTTAGCCAGCATCAGGTTCGATTGTCCTTTCTGGAATTTATAGCCAATGCCGAACGGCAGTTCTTTTACATTCTTGCCGGCTTTGTAAGCATCAAACAAATCTTTCTGGTAATTGTGGTGGAAGATGTTGTAAGCTCCGGTGTAGGTGCCGTAATAGATAAAATCCCATCCTCCCTTTTCGGTAAAGAATTTAAGCGGGATTCCGGAATCGTCTTCAAGTACATAATTGCTTCCATCGAGGATGAGGTTACGGATGCTGCTGAAGAACGGCTCGTGCATAAGGCAGCTGGCCGATTTGAGGTAGGTATTGTAGTGCCCCATCTTTTTCACAAACGCGGTAAAGCCGGGATTGGCTTTCATGCCATCGTTGGCGATGTTGTTTGAGAAATAATAGACACGTTTCATGACGCTGTCGGCATCCACAAATTTAATTTCAACGCCTTTTGCTTTCAGCGAATCTTTCTTCATGGCCGCAAAGCTTTCATATCGGGCAATGCTTCCATCGCTGTGGATACTCACGGGAGTAATGTCGGCAATGGTGTTGCCTGTGCGGGTCAGGAACAACAACAAAATATGGATGGTGCCATTCAGCTCGTTTTGTTTGGCAAAATCCAGACGCATGGATTTGGTGCGGAAGAAACTAAAGTTGAGAATGGAAGTAAGCGCGTTGTTGATAGAATGGAAATAGGTATTGAGCGAATCCTTGTAGTGCTTGCCTTGCAGATCGGGCAAGGAGCCAACAGGCTCCAGGCCTACCATCACAAACTGGGTGGCATGGGGGAAGAAGGTGTATGCATTCAGGATATCCGCTCCGGCAAAGGGATAAAAAATGTTTGTCTCGGTTTTGTTCATTTCGGCCAGATCGGTCTTGCTCCAGGCACGCATCACGCTGAGGCGGGTGCTGTCGTAGTTTTTCCAGCTTTTATTGAACGGCTCGGAGTAAGAGATCCAGGCTTTGTGTTTGGACAATTCGGCATCGAGCGAGCTGCCTGTTTTTTGGGGAAGGCCGGCTATGTAACGGGCTACATCGTCGCAGGTATGGTTGATTGTCAACGCTTCTTTCTGGGGAGCCAGGGTTTTCACCTTGGCGGTGTCTTTACGCAGGGTATCGGCGCCGGTTGTCTTCACATCCTTGCTTCCTTTTGTTCCTCCGCAGGCCATCAGCGATACGGCCAGGGCAAGCACTGTAATTCCTTTATTTCTGTAAGGGTTCATGGGTTTGTTTGGGGGTTATTTTTTTATTGATGAAATAGATGATGAGGCCGCACAGCACGGTTGCAAGACCTTCGAGTGAGGGTTTGGGTTTGTAGATAAATCCATAAACCAGCATCCAGGAGATGAGGATAAGGAACAAGACAGGTGTCACGGGATAACCCCACGTACGGTAGGAGTATGCAGGCGGCGCTGTTTTCTGGCGGGAGCGCAGGATAAAGATCCCGAGCACTGTCATGAACGTGAAAAGGCTCAACGTAAAACCAATGTATTCGATTACCTCATTGAAGGTAGATGCAAAGATGAAATAAAGCGAGATTGCGGATTGAAAGATAACGGCCCTGGATGGTATCCCGTTCCTGTTTTTATGGGCAAAGACCCTGAAGAGACGGATGTCTTCGCCCATCACCATCGTTACACGCGGGCCGGCAATGATCATCGAACTGATTGTCGAAACGAGCAACAGGGCAATGACAATGGCAATGATTTTTCCGCCTGCCATGCCAAAAATATGATTGGCGGCTACAAACCCTACTTCCACTACTTTGTAGTCGCCCTTTACAGCCAGCTCGTTTTGAGGGGCCACATAGAGAAAAACAAGGTTGAGGAGGATGTAGAGGACGGTCACGATGAGGGTCCCGAAGAGCAATGCCTTTGGCAGGTTTTTCTGAGGTTCTTCAATTTCGTTCGAAAGATAGGCTGCTGCATTCCAACCCGAATACGCATACGACACGAAATACAGATTTATCGCAAATGCACCCGAAAGGATTTCGGCCAGGCTGATCTTGCCCGGCATAAAACCTGTATTGCCGGTACGATGTGCCAGGAGACCGGCCACAATAATGAAAAGGATTAAAAGCACCTTGGCGGAGGTAAAGATATTCTGAAGCCGGCTGCCCGATTTGAGCGACAAGGAATGCACCAGGGTCAGCAACAAAACAACTGCCGTAGCGAGGATCCGCGGATCCCAACCGGTGAGCACCTTGCCCGAATAGGCGCCCAGTGCAAGGGCTGCCGCAGCAACAGGCGCTGCAAAGGCAACGGTAGACGAAATAAATCCCGATAGAAAGCCTACCGCCGGATGATAAAGCTCGGATAAGTAATTGTATTCACCTCCCGAACGCGTAAAGGCAGCCCCGATTTCGCCATAGCAAAGCGCTCCCAGCAGGGCCGTGATCCCCCCGATGACCCACAACAGGATCAAGGTAAAGCCCGAATGGAGACCCATCAGTTGGTAGCCTATACTCACCCATACCGCCGTGCCAATCATATTGGCAATGACAATGGCTGTGGCTGAATAAAGACCGATTCGTTGTTTATGCATAAGGCAAAATAGGTTCGGGATCTCGTGTTTTAGTCAAACGTCTGCGAAGGTTTGGATGCCATTTCTGTCATCCGTGCATAATCGGCAGGGCTCAGGTCGTTAAAAAAATAGTTTACGGGGTTTACTTTTTCGCCGTTCTTGATCACCTCATAATGCAAATGCGGCCCGGTCGACCGGCCTGTGCTTCCGACATAGCCAATCAGTTCACCCCGTTTTACCTTCTGCCCGGCATGAACCACATACCGGGTCATGTGTCCGTACAAGGTCTGGTACCCAAAACCATGCGTGATGATCACGTGGTTGCCATACCCCTGATCCATATTGTCGGCGCGTTC
>JABDAO010000042.1:0-18636 GCA_013289095.1 Bacteroidota bacterium
TACGCAGGAACAACGGAACATCGAGGGCATTGTGGTGGGTCGTAAACGGTCTTGCCGTAGCTCCTCCTGGTATAGGTTGCAGAATGGGCGTTTCAACTTCCAGATAGCCTTTGGCATTAAACGTCTCGCGCATGGATTGAATGATCTGGGTGCGTTTCCTAAAACGCTCACGCACCTCGGGGTTGATGATCAGATCAACATAACGCTGCCGATAGATAAAATCTGGATCAGTCACCTCGTCGTGTACCACCCCTTCGGCATCAGTATGTACGACGGGAAGCGGACGAAGCGCCTTGCAAAGTAAGGTAAGCGAAGTAACATGGATAGAGATTTCACCGGTTTTGGTGGTGAACACAAAACCTTTCACGCCAATAATATCACCCAGATCGAGCAGCTTTTTAAATACACTGTCGTAAAGCGATTTGTCTTCGCCCGGGCAGATATCATCCCTGCGCACATAAAGCTGGATACGGCCGGTGCTGTCTTGAAGAACAGCGAAAGCAGCCTTGCCCATATCGCGTACGCTCATGATACGGCCAGCGATGCTGATGTTTTTATAGTTGGTTTTATCGCGCTCGTAATTGTCTTTTATATCCCTGGCGCTGACATTGATTTCGAATAGTTCAGGGGGGTATGGATTGATGCCCAGGGTTCTTAATTCTTCTGATTTCTGACGGCGGATGACTTCCTGTTCGGATAATTCGGGGTGCATAGGGTATGATTTGTGCAAATATAGAAATTTACACGCTCATGCCTGAATCGGTCGTGTCTGACAGGAAAAACAAACGAAACCGGTTGACCTGTGTTTGGGCCTATTCCCCCAGCAGTTTTTCCAAAAAGCGTTCATTCTGCTCTTTAAACTGCTCATAATAAATGCCTGTTGCGGGGCCGTTAAAACCGGTGTAGATCTTCCTGACACGGCCCTTTTTGTCGATGTAAATGGTTGTCGGAAAAGCCATCACGGTGTTGAGCATAGGCAAGGCTTCGGATGCTCCGGCGCTTCCGCTTTTGCCGGTGAGGAGGAATTCGTAGCCGGCATTAAAACGAGTCTTTACTTTCAGAACATTTGCTTTTGCCGTGGACGGATCAACAGGTTTTTCGAAGGCCAGGGCCACCACTTCCAGACCTTTGTTTTTCAGTCTGGAATATGTTTCAGCATAATACCGTGTCTCATCCATACAATTGGGGCACCAGGAACCCATGATTTGTACGACCACCACTTTGTTTTTGTATTTCTCATCCTCCGAACTCACTTCTTTCCCTTCGGTATTGCTGAACTTGAAAACAATGCGGTCGTACCCCTTTTTCAAATAGGTAAGCGAGTCGGGGTTACGGAGATTGAAAGAGGGGTTGCGTTTGGCGGTCCACTTCTCATATCCGGTGGAACCCGAATAATAATCGCCCGCCAGGGTACTGTCGGGCTTTAGCTTGAACCTGAAATAATAGGCATGTGAACCGTCGAAACAGGAAAGATAGATCCAGTCGGTACAGGCATAGCCCGATAAATAGCGGTAATCGCCTGTTTCGGTCAGGAACGTTCCGTTGACGCTGTGTGTCTTGTAATCAAACTTAAAGAGCCCGATGGCCTTGTAGCTGTCTGTGGTGCCGGCATTGAAGGTGGCTTCCCATTTTGTGGCGTTTAGCGAGGTAAAAGCCCTGGATCCTTTGTCACAGTTATATTCCCTGCCATAAAAGGCCTGGAAAGGGATTTCGTTGTGGTCTTTACGGGCATGGTTGATCCAGACTCCATCGAGTTGTTTTCCGTTTTCCTTTATTTCACATTTGAATTCTGAATCAAACACCGGCATCCGGAAAAAGATTGAATCGCTCGTTTCGGTGATCTCATCTACCAGGATACGTTCTTCCCCGTTGCTGACCTCCAGTGTTGTTTTTCCCTTGTTCTTTTTCAATTCAAAATAAAAAGGAAGCCGGGTGGTGCCATTAAGCATCAATTCGCCCTGCCAGGATCCGGCTTTAAGCTGAGCGCTTTTTTGCGCGCAGGAAGCAGATGTATATCCAATACACATCGAAAAAAGAAAAAGAAACACCTTGCTCATACAGCGAATTTACTGTTTTTTGGGTTTGGGCATCCATCCATTTTGATGCTCCAAAGCTCCCAATCTTTTTTACCTTTACCCATCTTTTCACCGCCGCTGATGGTCTGAAGCATAAACACAACCCCATGTCGGAATACAACACGTTACAAAAGCTTGTCGAAATCGATTCGCCTTCGGGGTTTACGGCCCAGGCCTGCACGTATATTTTTAACCTGCTGAAAAGCTACGGGTATAAACCCGCGTACACCAACAAAGGCGCTGTGCGTTGTGCACTGGGATCTAAACCAACCCTGGCCATAGCCGCACATGTGGATACGCTTGGAGCCATTGTCTCGGGCATCAAGAAAGATGGGACGCTCAGCTTTTCAAAACTCGGAGGCCCCTCCTTAACCAGCGCCGAAGGAGAGTATGTAAACATCCATACGCTGGACGGACGCATCCTAACCGGCACGATGCTCCTGAACAACCCTTCTTCGCATGCCAATGATACCCGTGAAACCGAAAAACGGAATTACGACACCATGCACATACGCCTGGACGAAGACGTTTTTACAAAGAAAGACACCGAAAAGCTCGGCATCCGTACAGGCGATATCATTTGTTTTGAGCCTCGCTACCGGGAATACAAAAACGGGTTTATCAAATCGCGTTTTATGGACAACAAAGCCGGTTGTTATGTGCTTTTTGAAATAGCCAGACGGTTGAAAGAAGGCGCAGTGGAAGCTCCTGTAGAATTGTTTTTCAGCAATTACGAAGAGGTTGGACATGGGGGAACTTCGGGCTACTCTTCAACCGTTGAAGAACTGCTGGTGATAGACATGGGCGTATTGGGCGATGCCTGCGAAGGCAACGAACAAAGCTGTTCCATCTGTGTAAAAGACAGTTCAGGACCTTATGACTATGGGTTCAGGAAAACACTGGTGGAACTTGCCGGGAAAAACAAGATTCCCTACAAGCTCGATGTGTATCCGTTCTACAGTTCAGACGGTTCGGCAGCGCTGAGGGCAGGAAACGATTTCAGGGTTGCACTGATCGGCCCCGGCGTTGCTGCATCGCATGGCGTAGAACGTACCCACATCAAGGGCATTGAAGCAACCATCGATTTATCGCTTTGTTATATCCACCACTGTCTAAGCTAAACATCCTCTCATGAAAAAATCAGCGCTCATACTCTTTTTTGCAGTCCTTGCTTCAGGCCTGTTTGCACAGACAAAACCCGATCCTCAGAACATCCAGGTAAAAACAACGCGCGATCCCGAATATCCAAAAGGCGAAAAAGCGCTTTACCAGGAAGTGCTCATGAACGTAAAATATTCGCCCGAAGCCGTCAAAAAATATGTGGAAGGCGCTGTTGAGCTGAGCTTTGATGTGAAGACCGACAGCACCGTCATCAACTGCATTGTGCTCAAAGGCGTGGAAGCATCGGTAGATGAGGCCGTAAAGAACTATGTAACAAAGTTGAAATTTTCGCCGGGGATGATGAACGGGATGAAGGTGAAGATGAATATGGATATGGTGTTTCCGGTGAAGGCGCATTGACAGGATTATCCTGCTGACAGCACAAATCCTTCCAGATCGCATAGCGACTTCATCAGAGGCTCAAACAGGGTTTGTTTCAACAATCCACGCAGTGATAAATCTTCATCAAGCATCTTCCACTCAATACAGGTGCCTCCTGCGTAGAGGCTGTATTTTTTCAATTGCAGCGTGGATGCTTTTCTTAATAATGGGTACCTCGAAATATTATCCTGGATAGTAAGGCCACTGTTTAATACAAAAAACAAGTGGTCGTTTTTTTTATCGATCAGGATCTTGTCAATTTTTAAATGATACTGATCGATCAATCCGTCAACGTAATCCGGAGAAACACGTTGACCTCCTTTATCAGCTTCCTGTTTCTTTGTAACAGCGGATAGTGTCTTTCCCGGTTTTATACGATCGGCCAATAAAACCGTTGTGATAGCTACATGGGGCTTCCCAGAACCTGGCAACGCCTCCTTATCCTGTGACAGACTGTTTTTTTGTAAAACAGTTGATCTCGTTACGCGCTTCGCTAAGCTGTTTTTTTTTCCCTCCATTTTCTGTTCGTTTTTGATTTTTCCCATTTCAGTTGTTCTTAAAATGTTTTTTCCATTTTTCAATCATCCTTCTGTATTTCAGAAGGATGATGTCTCGAATGATTGTATTCTCCCTAATTGTAAATCCCTTTGAGTAAACCAATTCGGGTTTAGGAGTTAACCAATATTTAGCTTCCGGATATTCGGCATTGCCTTTAAAAACGTGCACATGAGGCGGCTCAATCCCCTCATTTGAAAAAAACCTGAATTTGAACCCCTTTTCATCGGGAATTGCTTTTGGCGTATCTACAAATTTATTAAAAAAGAAAGATTTATTCCGGATTTTTCAGTAGCAGATTTCCATTTTATGCAAGGGGCTGACAGCATCTAAACCATAGGCCTGCCAGCCGTAGGGCCAGGCTGCGCAACGCAAACAGGGATAACCCGGATACGACGTACAAATCCTGCCACACGGTGCCCGGCCGGCCGCGACACGGAATGTTTATTCCGGTCAAAACGGGCATTCGCGCATCAGCCAGCTTATGCACAATCCGGATTAATTGGTTTTCTTTGCGAAACAAAACGGTTTAATCCTGTTCACCGTCAGGCCATATGAGGTACAGGTATACTCCTTCATTTTCATGTTCGAATGCTCCGGCTCATCACTGTTACATAATTAAGATCCATACATCCAATGTCAACACCCACCGATTACCTCCAGAAAAACAAAGAAAGCTGGAACCAGCGCACCGACTTCCACCTGAAATCCGAATTCTATGGACAGGAAGCATTCATGCAGGGAAAGAATTCGTTGAATGAAATCGAGCTTTCTCTGCTGGGCGATATCAGCGGAAAATCAATCCTGCACCTGCAATGCCATTTCGGACAGGACTCGCTTTCCTTTGCCCGTATGGGCGCCCAGGTTACCGGCGTAGACCTGAGCGATCATGCCATCGACACGGCCCTCAGGCTGAATGAGGAATTGAAACTACAGGCCCGGTTTATCTGCTGCAACATCTACGATTTGCCTGCTCATCTGGAAGGTACGTTCGACATTGTGTATGCCAGCTATGGAACCATTGTCTGGCTTCCCGATCTTCAAAAATGGGCCGATATCATCAGCCGGTATCTCAAACCCGGTGGGAAATTTGTGTTTGTTGAATTCCATCCCACCGCCCTGATGTTCGATGACGATTTTACCAGCATTACTTACCGGTACTTTAACAGCGGCCCCATTTTTCATACCGAATCAGGCACCTATGCCGACCGCTCGGCCACCATGGTCAAAGAAAACATAACATGGAACCATAGCCTGGGTGAAGTAATCGGCAGTCTGATTCAAAGCAAACTGCGTCTCAACCATTTTGAAGAATACGATTATTCGCCCTATAATTGTTTTAAGCAGACCGAGAAGCTGGGTGAAAGGAAGTTTAGGATTAAACACCTGGGGGATAAAATTCCGATGGTGTATTCGGTTGTGGCGGAAAAGACCGGCGAGAAAGCGCTCTGACAACTAACAATGGTTTCAACACCAAGACCGGTGCGTTGTGTTTCATACCAATGAAAAGCATCGTAGAGGTGGTCAGAGGCCAATTCCTGGATCTCACTCTTTCTCTTCCTTTTTATATCCGGAAAGAATACGTTTACCCGGATGCGAAACAGTGTACGATTTTGTAGTTCCAGAGAGATGAAGCCTTTCTGGTTCCAAAAGTTCCGCTTTCTCCAAAACCGTTAACTGACAATCCTGCTCAATGCCTAAGGCGTATTCTTTAAACGGCCTGTAGATTGCCTGGAGGAATCCGGCATCCGGCATGTCGTCGATTGCCTGGTGAAGTTCTTTCTTTAGAGCGCTTTTTGTCATCTTAACTGTTTTACTTCTTTCCAAATTAAAAAAATTATTCCAGAAATCAGTGACGCAGAAGCACCCAAGCAAGCACCTGAGGGATGAGATTCAAATATACAGGAGCAATTAGAACATCCACCACCCACTTTTTCAGCAAGCCAGGCACCCAAAAAAGCATACCAGATCCAGGCCAGATGATTTTAAGGATAAGTGGCTCCAACCCTTTCCGTTTGCAAGCAACATACAAGGATAGATAAGGACTGTTTTACAAAATTTTATTCAGTAAATTATTGTAATTTCGATATTAAATTACGATTTCAACAAAATCATTCATTTTACATGCAAAACCATTCAGTTTGCATGCAAAACAACTTAATATGCATGCAAAACCATTCAGTTTGCATGCAAAACAACTTAATATACATGCAAAACAATTCAGTTTGCATGCAAAGCAACTTGAAATGCATGCATTCTGACTTAGAATGCATGCAAAGCAACTCGAAATGCATGCATTCGAACTTAAAATGCATGCAAAACAACTCGAAATGCATGCAAATCAATTCAGAATGCATGCATACTGAATTGATTTGCTTTGAAAATGAATAAAAACAGAATAATCGTCGGCTGAATAGAGATTCAGGCGATATTCAAGATATTCTTTTTGTACATGCGTATGGCCAAAAGATTTAAAACCAGTCCGATTAGAAACAAAACTCCAACCCGGCTTAGGAAGACCGGATCTGTAACCGGCAGCACCCTCCAGAAGATATCATAGAAACCCTGTATGCTCCAGTAGTTTACCGAAACCACAGCCATTTTTTGCATCCACAGGGGCATGACAAAGGCCGGGATCATACTGCCCCCGATTGCCGACATGGTAAGCACGATGAGTGTGGTAAGCCCCTGTACCTGGGCCCGGCTTTTTGCAAACGATGCCAGGAATACTCCAAAGCCCGAACAGGCAAAAGCTGTTGCCAGGATCATGAGTATAAGCGCAGGGATGTTTTGTTTGATGTTCAACCCAAACACCAGCCAGGAAAATGAAAACATCACAACCATTTGTACGATTGAAATTAAATTGGCTGAAATCATTTTTCCAAACAAGATGCTCTGTGGTGAGAGCGGGGCAAAAAGCAATTTTTTAAGGGTTCCTTCTTCTTTTTCCTGCAAGAGCGAAGCCCCCAAACCGGCCACACTAAAAAGCAACATCATCACGGCCGTTCCGGCAACAGCTTGCACCAGGCCCGGAGCGTTTTCTTTTTGTGCTTCCATGGCAGTAGCTTTAAGGATGGCACCCCCATCGCTGTTTGCGGTCTTGCCATCAGCGCCGCTTCCCCCATCAAAATTAGAAGCAATCATTTGATGCACCCCCGCCTTCATGGCCGAATCCATTCCCGGGTTCTGACTGTCAAAACGGTTCATGGCTTTTTTCTCCATCGATTTTGTCCCGACAATACGCATGAGGTTTCCGCTCAGGACAGACATATAGAGCCCCATCTGCACCTGTTTGGCCTTGTCGTACACTAGTTCGATGGGCATCTCTTTTCCGGCATCGAGCGAATCTTTCAGGCCTTTGTGCAGGATGAGTACAGCATCTTCATCGCCCTTGCGCACCCAGTTCTTTGCCGTATCCAGACCGGTAAGCTTAATGTCTATTTCTTTCAGCGAATCGAGTTGTTGCAGGATGCGTTTACTGGTTGGGGTTTTATCCTCATCGGCAGCAATGAGTATCATGGCCTTCGATCCGCTGCTGCTTCCCATGCCTCCAAAGGCAAGCGAAAAGAGTGTGATGAGCGGAATGGGCAGCAAAAAGGTAAGCAGCATGGCGCGTTTATCTGCCCTGAAAAGTTTGAGGTCTTTGAGTGCTATCTTGAACATACAGATGGAATAAGTTTAGTTGAAAAAGGGTTCGTGTTAGTCGCGCAATTGTTTGCCGGTCAAAGCCAGGAATACGGTTTCGAGGTTTACTTTTTGTATTTCAATATTGCTGATTTCAGCCCCCAGCTCATTGCAACGCAGGATAAGCTTGCTGAGATCGGTACGGATCTGAGCGCTGTAGTAGGTAAGGATTTGTTTCGAAAAATGAAAATCGCCCAGCAGGGCTTCTTTTAATTTTAACTGTAGATCCTCGTTCAGATTGGTAAAAGTAACCGCAATACTTTCCTTGATGCCCCCGGTGCTTTTCAATTCTGCCAAGGTTCCCTGGGCAATGATAGTGCCTTTGTCGATGATGCCGATGCGGTCGCAGAACCGTTCGGCTTCTTCCATATAGTGGGTGGTGTAGATAATGGTCATCCCATCGGTGTGTAATTTTTCGAGTACCTCGAAAATGAGGTTTCGGCTTTGAGGATCTATACCTACTGTAGGTTCGTCCATGAACAACACCTTCGGCCGGTGCAACAGGGCCGATGCAATGTTGATGCGTCGCTTCATTCCACCCGAATAGGTTTCAATCTTGTCTTTCTGTCTATCAGCCAGCCCGAACAGCTGGAGGGTTTCTTCAATCCGTTTTTTCAGCCCGGCATCCGGAACATTGTACAGGCTTCCCCAAAATAGCAGGTTTTCGTATGCCGAAAGTTTGTTGTAAAGGGCTATTTCCTGGGTAACAACTCCGATGCTGCGTTTACATTGTTCGGGGTTTTTAGACAATTCAAAGCCATCGATGATCACAGAACCCGAATCAGGTTTAAGAATCGTGCTGAGGATACTGATGGTGGTTGTTTTGCCGGCCCCGTTGGGGCCGAGCAGACCATAGAATTCGCCTTGTTTTATCTCGAACGAAACGCCGGTCAGCGCCACAACATCCGCATAGGATTTCGTTATGTTTTCTACTTTAATCATAGATGCAGGGATTGAAGATCAAAGGTGGTTAATAATGCGGAAAGGGGGAAATTTCATAGAATAAAAAAAGCCTGATTTTCACCCTCTACTCCTGAACTTTCGAAGGTATTCCTTTTGTTATCTTTGCGTGTATACAAACCGTAACTTTCGATTTTAATCAGTTTCAGCACATGGCGTTGAAAGAATTATACAAACAGATTGACGAGCTCCGACAGCACATCGCCGTGCTATCTCCCATGAAGGAGGAGTATCGGGATCGTTTGTGGAAAAAATTCAGGCTTGAATTCAACTGGAATTCCAATCATCTCGAAGGCAATACGCTTACCTACAGTCAAACAGAACTGCTCTTAATCTTTGACGAGACCAACGGCGGCCATACCATGCGTGAATATGAGGAAATGAAAGCGCATGATGTGGCATTGAAAATGGTGCAGGAACTAGCCGGGGATCAAGAAAGGCCGCTGACTGAAACATTTATCAAACAGCTAAACAAACTGATACTGGTAAGGCCTTTTTGGAAAGCGGCAATCACCCTGGATGGTCAGCACACGCAAAGAGAGATCTCAATCGGTGAGTATAAAAAAACGCCAAACTCGGTAAGGCTTCAGAATGGCGAAATGTTTCATTTTGCGATGCCCGAAGAAACAGCAGCCAAGATGGGCGACCTGATGGACTTTTACCGTACAAATAGCACAAACAGGGAAACACATGCGTTGTGGCTTGCCACAATGATTCATTACAAATTTGTTCGCATCCATCCTTTTGATGATGGAAATGGGCGAGTCGCACGCCTGATCATGAATTATATTTTGTTGAAAAATAATTTCCCCCCGCTCATAATTAAATCTGCTGACAAGAAAGGATACCTCAAGGCCCTGCACATGGCCGACGTTGGCGATTTCGAATCCTTCGAATCGTATCTGGCAGCACAGCTCATCGTGTCGTTTGAACGAACGCTCCAGGCAGCAAAGGGTGAACCCATTGATGAGCATGAACGATAGCGGTGTTGTTCGTTTTGTCACGAAACATGTTTCACCGAAACCGGCTCCCCGGCTTTAAAATAAATGTATTTTTATCACATGAAATCCCCCTTCATCTTCCTTTCTTCCTTGCTCTTTCTGCTCCTGGCCTTCATTCCCGAATACCGGCTCCCGGCAACATCCTTCGATAAACCGATGCCGGGAATCATTTTTAAAGACACCATCATATCAGTCACCATCAGCATCACCGGCGATCTGATGTGCCATGTGCCCCAATACGAAAACTCCAAAAAAGCAGACGGCACGTACGACTTCAACCCCAGCTTCGAATTTATCAAACCCTACCTCCATCAGGCCGATCTTACTCTAGGGAATCTGGAACTCACCTTTGCCGGGACATCCATTCCGTATGCCGGTTACCCTACTTTTAATATTCCCGACAGTTATGCCGGCGCCATTAAAAATGCGGGCTTCAATTTCGTTGTCACCTCCAACAACCACAGCATGGATACCGGAGAAAAGGGGCTTTTACGTACGCTCGATATCCTTAACAGCCTGGGTATAGGTCATACCGGCACCTTCAGCTCACAAGCCGATCATGATTCGGTGCGAATCTTGAATTTAAAAGGAATGAAGCTCGGCATCCTGAACTATACGTATGGGACAAACCTGGCCTTGCCTTCTGCCGAACATAAATACATGATCAATGTGATCGATACGGCAGCCATGCAACGCGATATTCAAATGGCCCGCAAACAGGGAGCAGAACTGGTACTGGTATTTTTTCACTATGGAAAAGAATATGTAAGCGACCCCATTGATGCGCAGAAACTGGCGGTAAGCAAGGCAGAGGAATATGGGGCCGATCTGGTCATCGGCGGACATCCACATGTGATCAGCCCGGTTGGTTATTACAAAACCACCAACGCAACCCTCGATTCGGGTTTTGTGGCCTGGTCGATGGGCAATTTTCTTTCCAACCAATACCACCGCTATCAGGATGCCGGGCTTATTTTAAACCTCACTCTGCGCAAGAACATCACCACACATAAATACCTCAAGCCAACAGCCGACTTTATTCCAACCTGGGTATATCGTGGCACCGACCCCCGGATGAAAAAACACATTATCTTCCCGGCCGAGCTGGGGTTTAAAGATCCACTCCCGGTCTATATTGATTCTGCCTCAAGAACTAAAATGAAAGAAGCCTTCGGGGATACGAAGGCTCTGATGGGGAAATATACAGATGCCGTAAAGGTGAAGAGTATACATTAAAATCACCTTTCACGGGGGTATATGCTCGCTACTTACCGATACTAACACCTTCTTCTTTGAGCCCCACTTCTGTCACACGAGTATCGCTGACAAAACGAAGCACCCCTTTATACCTGGCATCAAATCTTCCACTCAAGGTCAACACATAATGAAGGGAAATGATTGATTCTTGCGGAAAACTTGTCCAGATAAATTTAAGTTGATTTCCAACCTTGTTTGTAGAAGCGTTCTGGGGTTCTGTAACCTTTACCTGAGCACTGTCGGGCAGGGTTTCGGTATATTTTGCAAAACCCGATATGCCTGTGGCGGTGATTGTAATCACCACATCATAGTGATGATCCGAAAGCGGGGTTATCGTTCTTGTAATCACCGGGGTTGACTTTGTTGCCGAAACCTGGCCCCAGGTATGTGTTGCCAGACAGCAGCAAAAAACAAAAACTATAACTGAATAACACCGAGGATTGGCCATGAAGGGTGAAATTAAGCCCTGGAAACCTTGATCTTGCTCCCGGGCATGAGGCGGTAAACTTTTCCAAAACCATTGAGCCGTTTTATCTCGTCTACAGTGGTATTGTGCCGCTGGCTGATGATCCAAAGCGTATCGCCTTTCTGGATGGTATAATACACGTATTTATCGGCTGCTGATGGAGGAGCAACCACCGCAGGGTTCTTTGCCACTACAACAGCAGTAG
Source organism: Bacteroidota bacterium (assembly GCA_013289095.1). GTDB lineage: Bacteria > Bacteroidota > Bacteroidia > Palsa-965 > Palsa-965 > Palsa-965. The sequence continues at coordinate 11,746 of JABDAO010000042.1, forward strand.
TAACCTGGGGTGCCTTGGGTGCAGACACAGGAGGCAATACAGCCAATACCTGGTGGTTGCCGGCGGTGTAATAAATGAGTTTCTGCCCGGGGTGTACAGCCAGGCTTACAAGCCCGTTCCAGGTACGGAGGTCATCCACCGTACATTTACAAGAACGGGCAATGAGGTTGAGGTGTTCGCCTTTTTGAACGGTATAGATCTTCCTGACTTCTTCGGCAACCATGCCTTTTGCTGCCTGGGCTGAATCCTTTTTCAGACAGGAATAGATTGCTTTTTCGTTGGTTACAAACGTTCCTACCTTATCGGCAGGAAGGATGAGCTCATACGGCTTGTCATTGAGGGGATAGGGAACAATGGCTCTTTTATACATGGGGTTCAGAAACACCAGCTCATCCATAGAAATGTTCAACGCACTGCTCACCTGATCAAAGGAAAGCTGTTGTTTGATATACACGGTATCGGTCTGTAAAAAGGTTTTGCGGGGTTCTGCAGGAATGATATTGTGTTCGGCATAATAATTCATAACATAATTGGCGGCAATGAAAGCCGGAACATAACTCTGTGTTTCACGGGGCAGGAAGGGACGAATTTCCCAGTACGTCCTTTTGTTACCCGAGCGGCGCATGGCTTTCATAACATTTCCGGGTCCGCTGTTATAAGCAGCAAGCACCAGCTGCCAGTCGCCAAACAAGGTGTAGAGATATTTCAGGTATTCGGCGGCTGCAATGGTAGCCCGGTAAGGGTCACAGCGGTCGTCTACGTACGAGGTATTCTGCAACCCGTAAAGCTTCCCGGTATTGAACATAAACTGCCAGAGCCCCATTGCACCCGAACGCGATTTAGCATTGGGGTTGAGCGCCGATTCGATGACTGCCAAATGGCGCAATTCAAGAGGGAGGCCATACTTATCCAGTACTTCTTCCATCATGGGATAATAAAGCAGGGAAAGCCCGACCATACGTGCCACGAGCTCCCTTTTACGGACAAGATAAAGATCGATGAACCCTTTAACCGGTTGATTATAAACCAGATCAAAGGGAGAAGCGGCATCCAGCTTTGCCATCCTTGCCTCATAAACCAGATCGTCAAAACGCGGTAAGGAGTCGGGAGCGTAATTATACTTCGACTTTTGAGATTTTGTGGGTTTGAAAAAAAAGTTAAGCCGCGAAAGGCTGTCGAGCATCGCCACGACAGGATCATCCTTGTAACGGATGGAGTCGTTTTGGGCCCTTGTTTCATGAACAGGCAGCATCAGACAGCAAATACCGATTGCCAGGCAGAGAAGAACGTGTCTGTGTAGGTTCATGCGTTGAATTGAACTTGTACTAATATACGTAAAAATACCTGAATTGTTGTGTTTCACCTGGTTACAAGGCCCTTTTTCGCCAAAAACAGATAAAAAGCCAATCAAACACGGTATCGGGCTGATTAATAAACCCGGATTTTACAGCAGCCGTGTAACAGGATGCTATAAAGTGCGTTAGGTTTGAGTAAAGGCATCTGGGTTATCCCGCCGTTCCGAAGTGCTGGCAGGTGTTTCAGCACGATGGCATACTTCAAATCTAAAAAGCGGGACAAACACCGTTTTAATGCAACTTACAAGGTTACTTAAAAGAATGGGCAAGGGACGGGGGCAGGAAACCGACTTTTCAACTATGTCTTGTTCATGAGATAAGCGGAGAAACGCAGCAACGCCGGTTCTTCAAAATGAGCAGCCATAAGCTGGACACCAAACGGAAGCCCGTTGCTGTGTTTACCCAGAGGAAGGGAAATAGCCGGAATGCCGGCATGGTTGGCATGCACAGTAAAGATATCTTCCAGGTACATCTTGATCGGATCGGCCGAATTGGCACCAAACGGAAAGGCGGTACCCGGAGTGGTAGGAAGCAAGATAAACTGATAGTCCTTAAAAATTGCGTTTGTTTTGTCCTGTATCAACCTCCGCACTTTTTGTCCTTTTGAGTAATAGGCATCGTAATACCCTTCGCTGAGTACAAAAGTGCCAAGGAGGATACGGCGTTTTACTTCGGTACCGAACCCTTCACTTCTCGATTTCTTATAGGTACTCTCCAGATCAACAGCATTCGGGCTGCGGTAACCGTAATGAACACCATCATAACGGGCCAGGTTAGAGCTGGCTTCGGCTGTTGTCAATACATAATAAGCAGGAACGAGGTATTCGAGGTAGGGAAAATCAACCGCTTCGACGGTATGTCCGTCGGCTTTTAACGTTGCGATAAGACCCTGGAGGTGCTTTTTGATCTCCGGATCCAGGCCTTCGTGTTCAACACATTCGCGGATATAGGCAATCTTTGTTTTTTCGGGTGTTTTTGAAAGATCAGAGGTGTATGCAGGCACCGGTTTTGAAGAAAGCGTACTGTCGTATTCGTCCATGCCGCTTATGACTTCGAGGATGGATGCAGCATCCTCAACCGTGTGCGTCAATGGCCCCACCTGATCAAACGAGGAAGCATAGGCAATGACCCCATAACGCGATACACGGCTATACGTTGGTTTCATCCCAACCACTCCGCAAAAAGAAGCCGGCTGACGGATAGAACCACCGGTATCGGTACCCAGCGCAGCATGACAAAGCCCGGCAGCAACCGCAACGGTTGAACCTCCCGAGCTGCCACCCGAAACACGTTCGGTATGATGTGGGTTTAGGACATTGCCAAAAGCCGAATTTTCGTTCGAGCTGCCCATGGCAAACTCATCGCAGTTGCAACGGCCAATGATGATCGCATCCTCGGCCAGCAGGCGTTCAACCACGGTAGCGCTGTACAGGGAAACAAAACCTTCGAGTATTTTGGAGGAAGCAGAGACTGAATGTCCTTTGTAACAGATATTGTCTTTCAGGGCAATCACCAGCCCCGCCAGTTTACCGGCAGTACCGACTTTTACCTTGGCATCCACTTCGGCTGCTTTTGCCAACGCCGTTTCTGAAAAAACTTCCAGAAAGGCATTGAGCTTTTCCTGCTCGTTTATACGAGTCAGGAAATGTTGAACAACAGCTGTACAGGAAACAGAATGATTGGAAAGACCCTTACGGGTTTCGGCGAGGGTTGAATATGGATACACTGGACAGCAGGATGTATATGAAGAACAAGAAAAAGTGATACCGCTTATTTCTTCTCTGCAGGTGTTTCGTCCTTGTGTTCAGCTGGCTTGGCAGGAGTGCCGGTGTTCGAAGCGTCCTTGAATTCTTTAACGCCTTGTCCGAGACCTTTCATAAGTTCCGGAATCTTCTTCCCTCCAAACATAAGTAACACGATTGCTAAAATAAGCATGATCTCTGGGGCGCCTAGTCCTCCAAGAATACCAGCGAATGTATAATGATGTACCATTGTCTGTATTGTTAGTTGGTTTTGAATAGAAAGCCCAAAGATAGGAAGAATTACGGGAAATGGGGTGGTTTTAGTGAATAATTGGACTTTCAAGGATGGATGGGTGCATTTCTGAAGGGCTCTGAACCTCCAGCCACTGCATGTCAAAGCACCCTCACTCTTTTTTGTACCTTTACTTTATGGCCCGGCTGATCATCCATAATCCCCCATTAACCCGCGAAGAAATTGAAGATCGGCGTTTGCTCGAAACCCTCGCACTGACCCCTCAGGAACGGATTCACCGGATGTTTGAGTTGATGCAACTGTCGCTTATGCTGAAAAAGGGCCCGCTCAAAACACCTCAAGGGCTGGGTGTCGTCTTAAAACGAATCAAACCATGAGCTTTCTGGAAGAAGAAGGAAGGGATTTATTTATCGCCCTTCAAAACCATAAGGTTCGTTACCTGCTCGTAGGCGGTATGGCTGTAAATTTTCATGGGTATAACCGTTCAACAGGTGATATCGATCTTTGGGTGGATGATTCACCCGAAAACAGACAATTGCTGGTGGCGGCATTAAAAGAATATGGCATTGCAGGCGCCAATAGCTTTCTTACCTTGCCCCTGATTGCCGGTTATTCGGAATTATTGCTTCATAGCGGTATGTATGTTGACCTGATGTGCGAACTCAAGTTTTTCAAACAAGAACACTTTGCCTATGCATTCGAGACGGCAGAAACATATCTGCTGGAGGGAAATGTAACGCTGAAAGTAATCAACATCCACAGTCTCCTTGAAGAGAAAAAAAAATCATCGCGACCCAGGGACCGCGATGATGCTGAAAAACTTGAACACATCTTGCAGAAAAGAAACTGAGTTCTCCGCTCTCTTCACATTAAATATTAAAATTAATCCCCTGCGCCAAGGGCAAAGAAGTGCCATAGTTAATCGTATTCGTTTGACGGCGCATATAAGCCTTCCAGGCATCCGAACCCGACTCGCGTCCTCCCCCTGTTTCTTTTTCTCCTCCAAAGGCCCCACCTATCTCTGCTCCGGATGTACCGATGTTGACGTTAGCAATCCCACAATCTGAACCGGCCACAGAAAGGAAATTTTCCATTTCGCGCATGTTGTTGGTGAATATGGAAGATGACAGACCTTGAGGAACACCATTCTGCATGGCGATGGCTTCATCGATGGTTTTGTATTTCATTACATACAGGATCGGGGCAAAGGTTTCTTCCTGTACAATGTGGTATTCGTTCTTTGCTTCAATTATACAGGGTTTTACATAGCAACAGCTTTCATAGCCTTCGCCGGTAACAACGCCTCCGTCAACAACCATCTTGCCGCCTTCTTCTTTTGCCTTTTCGATGGCGGTGAGGTAATCATCCACCGCTTTTTTATCAATCAACGGCCCTACGTGGTTATTGGAATCGAGCGGGTTGCCGATCTTTAACTGACCGTATGCATTCTTGAGTACGGCAAGTGTCTTGTCGTAGATGCTTTCATGAATGATCAGACGACGTGTAGAGGTGCAACGCTGACCGGCTGTGCCTACGGCTCCAAACACCGAACCGACCAGCACCATGCTCAGATCGGCATGTTCGGAAACAATGATGGCGTTGTTTCCGCCAAGCTCCAGGATCGAACGTCCGAAACGTTGCGCCACAGTACCCGAAACAATACGTCCGATACGGGTAGAACCGGTAAAGGAAATGAGAGGTACACGTTTATCGGCGTTCATCAGATCGCCAACAGGGTTGCCGATGAGCAGACAGCTAACGCCTTCGGGCACTTCGTTCTTTTTCAATACATCGGCAATGATATTCTGACAGGCAATGGCACAAAGCGGTGTCTTGGAGCTGGGCTTCCATACACACACATCGCCACAGACCCAAGCCAATGCAGCATTCCAGCTCCATACGGCAACGGGGAAATTAAAGGCAGAAATAATTCCGACAACACCCAGTGCATGCCACTGTTCGTACATGCGGTGCTGGGGGCGCTCGCTGTGCATGGTAAGACCATACAGCTGACGGGAAAGACCAACGGCAAAATCGCAGATATCGATCATTTCTTGTACTTCACCCAATCCCTCCTGCAGGCTTTTTCCCATTTCGTAGGAAACAAGCTTTCCGAGCGGCTCTTTGTATTTACGAAGCTGATCACCCATCTGACGGACAATCTCGCCACGTTTGGGGGCTGGTACTGTTCTCCAGATTTTAAATGCCGCTTCGGCAGTCTTCATTGTCTGTTGGTAATCTTCAGCAGTAGCAGTATTTACACTACCGATCAGCTGGCCGTTCACCGGCGAAAACGAATCCAGTTTCGGCCCCTTGGCAAGGGTATGCTTCAGACCGGTGGAAGCTCCATAGTTCTGGGCTCCGATGCCTAATTGTTTGAGGACTTGTTCAATTCCAAAAGTATCTTTCGTGAGTGTTGCTGTTGACATGGATCTTGGTTTTAATGTGGAGGTGTAAAAGTAGTGAAATATGGGGAGAATTGGCCTTAAAAACGGGGTTTCTTCGAGACAAACGGAGGCTTAGACCATTGCTCACACCAGAATCCCTGGGGTCACATGGGTTAAACCGTTGAAACGATTTCAAATTCCCGGCATTTCTTGCGATTCCCACGATTGAAATCGTGGGCGATGGGGATGGTGGATAAACCGTTGAAACGGTTTCAAACCCCAGGCTGTATATTCTCATCCCCACGATTAAAATCGTGGGCTATGGGAATGGTGGTTAAACCGTTGAAATGGGTTCAAACCCCAGGCTCTGTGATCGTGCCCACCATTAAAATCGTGGGCTATGGTTTCGGAGGTTACCATAGCCCACGGATTCATCCATGGGACCAGGCGATTCTATGCGTTATAATAAATGGTTTTAACCATTTACCGGCCCTGGTTTATTTCTCACCCGACGTTTAAAAATACAATCCCGCTAATCAACCATCCCATGCACACGCATAAATTCCTGAATCTCCTCCACGAATGTTTCTTTTGCATGACGCTCCTTTTGATGTTGGATGTATTGAAACACCCGCCTCACTTGTGATTGACTTACCGAATAAACCGCATATCCGGTTTGCCAGGCAAATTTATCGCGGATGATATTCTCTTGGTTGATCCAGTGTGAGGTGTTTCCCTTTATCTGCTTCATCACATCGGTAACAGCCCTATTGGGGTTTAGTAAAAATAACAAATGAACATGATCCGGCATTCCATTGATAATTCGTACCGGACATTCAAGCTCCTTCAGTTGTTCCCGCAGATGATCATGAATCTCTTTTTCAACCCTTGGGCTGATAAGCGGCATTCTATCCTTTGTAGAGAAGATTACATGCAGCCAAATAGTAGTGTAGGAATGTGGCATAATGACGTGTTTTTAAAATCAATGAAACGATTTTGGTTTGACACTCTGTTTTTGTTGCCAGGAGAGTCTGAGAGCTGTGATTTAAACCATTGAAACGATTTCAAATTCCCGGCATTTCTTGCGATTCCCACGATTGAAATCGTGGGCGATGGGGATGGTGGATAAACCGTTGAAACGGTTTCAAACCCCA
>JABDAO010000042.1:18736-24122 GCA_013289095.1 Bacteroidota bacterium
CGATTTCAAATTCCCGGCATTTCTTGCGATTCCCACGATTGAAATCGTGGGCGATGGGGATGGTGGATAAACCGTTGAAACGGTTTCAAACCCCATGCTGTATATTCTCATCCCCACGATTAAAATCGTGGGCTATGGGAATGGTGGTTAAACCGTTAAAATGGGTTCAAACCCCAGGCTCTGTGATCGTGCCCACCATTAAAATCGTGGGTTATGGTTTCGGAGGTTACCATAGCCCACGGATTCATCCGTGGGACCAGGCGATTCCATGCGCTATTGTAAATGGTTTTAACCATTTACCGGGCATCGGGTTATTTAGAATTTACCAGACAACCTATTGTTTACCTGTTGTCTTCTCCACTCCAGGATGAACAACGGGCTGAGGCACCGCCCGGGCATAAATAGCCCTTGCCGCATCGGAGAAATAACGGCTGATAATCTTTTTCGGGTCGTTCAACCCCGGATCGAATTTAACTTTGGAGAGCCCTCCCCCTACCTGCGTCCCGCTGAGGTCATAGACTGTAAAGTGAACCCAGGCTTCGCGCATCGGATCGGGATCTGACGTGACTGCCGGTTTAAGATCTACTTCCGAAATAAATACAAAGAGCTCGGCCCCGTATTTCTTGTTCATGGCTTCGAGCAAACCGGGCTGGTTGATGACCGTGCGCATATAGCGTTCTTCTTCATCCATCACCGGGGTGGTGAGCTGCCCCTTGGTGATGGCTTTTTGCTCGGGCGCTTTATCCTTTCCCTTGGTGACAGTGTATTTATAACCCGTGGAATGGTAAATGAACTGAAGATCGGCTTTTGTTTTGGCGGTATCTCTCAACAAGGTGATGACGGTATACCCGTTTTTAAATGCAGATACAAGTTGGTTATCAAGCCCGATACGGAACTGATCGCGCAGCTGTTTAAATGTTAGTTTGGATTCGGCGCAGAGGTTGCGGTCGATTTCAGACATGTACATCTTGGGGTCGAACGGAATGAGGAGCACCTTCTTCTTATCCAGTTTGTTCTTGAGCTGATCGTCGTTGCCGGTTTCGCCCCGGGTACCGTTTTGGGCCGATAACGGGGCAACAACTATACAGCAGACAAGCAGTAACAGGCCCAGCACGTTGCCTCCGAATACCCGGTTCTGTATGTTCATCCTGTTTTATTAGCTATGCTTAAAATGTCTGAAGATGTCGTTTCCGTTGGCATACAACAAAAGCGCCAGGAGCACCACCATACCGGCCATCTGTGCATATTCCATGGCTTTCTGGTTGGGTTTGCGACGGGTGATCATTTCGTACAGCAGGAACATCACATGTCCGCCATCCAGAGCCGGGATTGGCAGGATGTTCATTACAGCAAGGATGATAGAAATAAATGCCGTCAGACGCCAGAATGATTCCCAATCCCAGGTAGTGCCGAACAAACCGGCAAAGGTCCCGAAACCGCCTATTTGTTTGGCGCCCTCCTTGGTGAAAATGATTTTGAATTGTTTCAGGTAATTGCTCAGGGTTTTTGTTCCGAGCGAAATGCCTTTGGGTATGGATTCAAAAAAGCCGAAATGTGTGGTGACAATGTCGAGCATGGCCATAGGAGAAACGGCAAAAATGCCAATCTTTCCATCGGCATCAACCGGTACGCTGAGTTCCTGGTATTTACCTGCTCGTATCAACCCGATGGTTGCTTTCTGATTCTTTAATTTTGATAACCGTGGTCCGAATTGATCATAGAAAAGCAGTTTTTCGCCATTGAGCGCCACCAGGAAATCGCCTTTCTGTATTCCAGCCAGCTTTGCGCCCGATTTTTCAGGAAAATCGCCGGCAGCAAAAAGTCCACGCGGACTGATAAACCCCTTCGCACCCTTGCTCAGCACCCGTTTTACAAAGTCTGAAGGTACTTGTATGGTTTTCTTTTCTCCGTTGCGGTCGATCTCAATGGTATGTGGTTTATCGAGCAGAAGGATGGCGGTAACCTCATGAAAGTCTTCGACGTTCTCCCCTCCTACCGAAAGGATTTTATCACCATTCATCAACCCGATATCCAATGCAGTGCTGTCGCACATGATACCATATTTGGCATTAGCCAAAGGCAGCGATGTTTCCCCCCAGGTAAAGGCAATCATCATATAAATAATCAATGCCGAAACAATATTCACCGTCACCCCACCCAGCATGACAATAAGCCGCTGCCAGGCCGGTTTTGAACGGAATTCCCATTCCTGGGGAGGAAGTTTTAATTGTTCCTTGTCCATCGACTCATCCACCATACCCGAGATCTTCACATAGCCCCCAAGCGGAAGCCAGCCGATGCCATATTCGGTATCGCCTTTTTTCAGCTTAAACAGCGAAAACCAAGGATCAAAAAAGAGGTAAAATTTTTCCACCCGTATCTTGAAGAGCCGTGCTGGGAGGAAATGCCCGAATTCGTGGAGGATAACCAGTATGGAAAGACTGAGGATAAGCTGACCGGCTTGTATAAGAATATTCATCGTGCGTGTTTAAAGAGCGGGCAAAGTTAGGGAATATAATCCCAGATTGCGCATTCCTTCCTATGGGCTTATACCCGAACATTCGGAATAAAAAACTGCATTACTATTTGTGCCAATGTATGATAAAACACTGAATTTTACGGGGATCTATCAACCAACTGCTACTGAACGACCATGAAGAATGACAAGAATCCAGCATCCTTCGGGGATAAATTCCTGTCCCTAAAGGCCATTGTTCTCTGAATCCTGCCATTCCTCCTGTTTCCAAAGACACCTATGTGAATAAAAGACACATTGAGTCTTGATGCAGACACTCCATCAATAGTCAAAGACGTTTTGAGTATAGGTGCAGACACTCAACTGATCGTCAGATCCGGTGCTGACTCTGGATGGAGTCAAGGCATTTAAGGATAGAAATGTTCTGGATTCAGTCTCTGTCTTTGAGCAAGGCGCTTGTCAATGCCCTGGTTTCCTGGTCGGTTTCAACATAATCGGCATAACCGGGCGTGGGAATGAAGGAGACCTTGCTCATGGCCTTTTCTATAATATCGGGGATGGCGTTGAACCCGATGGTGTCTTTTAAGAAGGCTCCTACCACCACTTCGTTCGCGGCATTCAGGATGCAGCTCATGTTACCTCCCCGGTGCAAGGCCTCGAAAGCCAGGGGCAGACAACGGAAGGTGGAAGTATCGGGTTTTTCGAAAGTAAGCTGGGGATAATCCATGAAGTTAAACCGGGGAAAATCATTCTTCAAACGGTAGGGATAGGCCAATGCATATTGGATGGGCAGTTTCATGTCGGGCAAACCCATCTGTGCTTTCATAGAACCATCGGTGAATTGCACGATGCTGTGTATAATGCTCTGGGGATGAATGATGACATCAATTTGCCGGGGGTCGAGATGGAAGAGCCATTTTGCCTCAATCACTTCCAGGCCTTTGTTCATGAGCGTAGAGCTGTCGATCGTGATTTTGGCGCCCATGTCCCAGTTGGGGTGTTTGAGGGCCTGTTCCTTTCGGATGTTTTGGAGGAAAGCTTTGTCCTTTCCCCGGAAAGGCCCTCCGGATGCTGTGAGATAAATCTTTTCGATGGGGTTGTGAAACTCACCGGCCATGCATTGAAAGATGGCCGAATGTTCCGAATCTACCGGATAAATGTTTACACCGTATTCTTTTGCCAGGGTTGTCACCAATTCGCCGGCAACCACCAGGGTTTCTTTATTGGCCAGGGCAATTTGTTTTCCGGCCCTGATGGCAGCCATGGTGGAGGCAAGCCCGGCATAACCTACAATGGCTGTGAGTACCGTATCTATACTTTCCATCTGTACAACCTCCGCAATGGCCTTGGCCCCGGCGTATACTTTGATGTCGGTGGCTGCGAGTGCATCTTTTACGTAAGCGTATTTTGATTCATCGGCAATAACCACGGCATTGGGCTGGAATTCGGTTGCCTGTTGAATGAGCAGGTCTGCATTGCCGTTACCGGTCAGGACTTCTACCGAAAAAAGGAGTCTGTTGGCACGTACAACATCCAGGGCCTGGGTGCCGATGGAGCCTGTGGAGCCGAGGATGGCAATACGTGTAGGTTCTGGTTTTGTGTTCAAGTGGTGTAATTGGAACCGTTAAAAGACAATATAATCCTGTGGGTCGACGGCAGTGCCATTGTACCAGAGTTCAAAATGCAGGTGGGGACCGGTGCTTTGTTCACCGCTACTTCCGACAATGGCAACGGGTTCACCTGCTTTTACATACTCACCTGTTTTCTTGAGCAAGGCCGAATTGTGTTTGTAAATCGAAACCAGGTTGTTTGTATGCTGGATCTGGATGACATAACCCGTTTCGCTGCTCCATCCGGCAAAGATAACTGTGCCGTCGAGGGTGGCTTTTACGGGGTCGTTCTCTACCGCCGCAATATCCACCCCGTAATGTTCGATGGCTGTTTTAAAGGATGCGGTCACTGTTCCCCGCACCGGCGAAAAGAAAAAGAACCCTGCAATGCTGTTCTTTCCCTTCGAAGCAGCATTGACCGATAGCGTATACTTATCCTGCGATTCATACCCCGAACGGAACACTGAATCGTCTTTCGAATTGTGGGTATTGATGTGTTTATACCGTTTTGTTGAATCGGTACGATTCTTTTCGGGTTTGGGGTCTGTATTCCCGTTGAGTACATTAGTCAGGTTATGGATATACTCTTCCCGGGCGTTAGCGGCAATAGCCAGTGAATCGGTTTTGAGCGAAAGCGCCATGAGGTCGCGTTTGGTGGCTATCTCATCGGCATAACCCGGTATGAATTCGCGCAGGGGGGTAAACGCAATGACGCTGGTAACCAGCGTGATCATAATGATGGAGATGACGCCTGTGGCAATAAATACGTTGAGGGCTGTAAGCCTGAATGAGAATTTTTCGGCAAACGAATCGTCGTTCAGGAGCACCATGCGGTACTTTACCTTGAGGCGGTCGAGGAGTTTGCGTTTTTTCTTTTCTTCTTCAGGCACGGGTCATAACTTTACTGAATCCTGGCGAGTTTAAGGAATGCCAGCTTTAAAGAACCCCGTCAGAGCCGGAGCGAAACTCGCTTAGATTCAGTTATGCAGCGGCTGATGTTCCATAAAACCATACAGCCGCAGTAAAAAGGCCAGGGTTGAACCTGGCAATAGCAACAAATATACCGCTTCTTTTTCTATTCCACCTATGTCTGTAGTACGGGATCAGGGCAATCGCGTCTGGATTCCCGAAAGTTACGCTTACCAGCTTTAGCAGACGGAGCCAGAAGACCTGGTATTGGGTGAAGAACAATAAAATCGGAACATGTCATTCTCCGAAGAGAAGGTGTCGTGCTCCGTGCGGAACATGTCCTTCTCCGATCGGTATCTGTCCCACTCCGTTCTGAATGTGTCGTATTCCA
>JABDAO010000043.1 GCA_013289095.1 Bacteroidota bacterium
CAATACATATAACAATGTCGGCACTCCTGGGCGAATTTTTAGGCACCATGTTCTTGCTCATCCTCGGAGGAGGTGTAGTGGCAGGAGCCCTTCTGAAAGGCAGCAAATCTGAAAGCCCGGGCTGGCTAGTCATCACTGTTGGCTGGGGCCTTGCCGTTGCCATGGCTGTGTATGCAGCCGGTAAGCTGAGCGGGGCGCATTTAAATCCCGCAGTTACATTGGGGCTGGCAAGTATAGGCGAGTTTCCGTGGGAAAAGGTACCGGGGTATATGCTGGCACAACTGTGCGGCGCGTTTGCCGGCGCCGTAGTCGTGTGGTTGCATTATCTGCCCCATTGGAAAGGTACGGAAGACCCCGCCCTGAAACTGGCCGTCTTCTCAACCGGTCCTGCTATCCGGCGGACCTGGGCCAATCTGCTGAGCGAGATCAGCGGCACTACCGTCTTGCTCATTGGTTTGCTGGCCCTTGGTTCGAATCATTTTGCCGACGGGCTCAACCCCCTCATCGTAGGCGCATTGATCGTTGGTATCGGGTTGTCGCTTGGCGGCACTACCGGTTATGCAATAAACCCGGCAAGAGACCTGGGTCCGCGGATTGCCCATTTTCTGTTGCCGGTTGCTGGCAAGGGCCCGTCTGACTGGGGCTATGCGTGGATCCCCGTGATCGGTCCGCTGATCGGTGGTTTGTTCGGTCCGCTGCTTTACACGGCCCTGTTCAAACAGGAGATCCCTGTGCTGCTTTGGATCATAGCGCCGGTTGTGTTGCTGGTTGCCGTACTGGCTGTGCGCGAGGAAAAAAAGAAAACAGCGTAGACATTCCGCTCATCGGGTTTATGTATATTATAAGAAACATTGTTATATGAAGAACTATATCTTAGCCCTTGATCAGGGCACCACCAGTTCAAGGGCCATTTTATTCGACCGCACCGGAACCGTAATCGACATCGAACAGCAGGAATTTAAACAATACTTCCCCCAGCCTGGCTGGGTTGAACAGGATGCGCTGGAGATCTGGCAATCGGTGGAAGACGTTATTGCCCGGATGCTGGAAAAGTACAGTCCTGCCGATATTCATGCCATCGGCATCACCAACCAGCGCGAAACAACCGTTGTCTGGGATAGAACAACAGGCATCCCGGTATATCCGGCCATTGTCTGGCAATCGCGCCAAACCATGGGCATTTGCGAGGACCTGAAACAAAAAGGGTTTGATAAAACCGTGCGCGAAAAAACAGGGCTCCTCATCGATGCGTATTTCTCGGGCACCAAACTTACCTGGATCCTGGAAAATGTACCGGGAGCAAGAGCAAGGGCCGAAAAGGGGGAGCTGCTTTTTGGAACCATCGATACCTGGCTCACCTGGAAACTTACAAACGCGGCCGTGCATGTAACCGATTACAGCAATGCATCCCGCACCCTGCTTTATAATATTTATGATTTGGAATGGGACAAACAATTGCTCGCGATGATGCAGGTCCCGGCCTGTATGCTGCCGCAGGTAAAATCATCTTCCGAAATCTATGGGCATACGCATACCCACGTATTTGGTGATGCACAGATACCTCTTGCGGGCATGGCAGGTGATCAACAGGCTGCCTTGTTTGGACAAGCCTGTTTTGAACCGGGCATGGCAAAGAATACCTATGGTACCGGTTGTTTCATGTTAATGAACACTGGCAGAAAAGCAGTAAGATCGCAACACGGTCTGCTTACCACCCTGGCCTGGGGCATCGACGGGAACGTGGAATATGCATTGGAAGGAAGCATTTTTGTTGCCGGTTCGGCGGTGCAATGGCTGAGAGACGGGTTGCAGTTTTTTACCGATGCCGCCCACAGCGAGCGCCTGGCTGCTTCTGTACCCTCATCAGCTGGTGTGTATCTGGTGCCTGCATTTGTGGGGTTGGGCACTCCTTATTGGGACAGCGATGTAAAGGGCGCTATGTTCGGCCTCACCCGGGGTACAACCAAGGAGCACCTCATACGTGCTACACTCGAAGCCATGGCCTATCAGGTAAAAGATGTGCTTACGGTGATGGAACAAGATTCTGGCATCAAACTCCGCATGCTTCGTGTGGATGGGGGAGCAGTCAGGAACAATTTCCTTATGCAGTTTCAAAGCGATATGCTTGGGGTGGCTGTTGAACGCCCACAGGTGAATGAAACAACCGCCCTTGGCGCTGCCTTTCTGGCCGGACTGGCAACAGGTTTCTGGAAAGACCGCAACGAAATTGCATTGCTCTGGAAACGCGACCGCCTCTTTCAACCCACACTCGACGAAAACCAAATGACAGAACTCTACCAGGGTTGGAAAACGGCCATACAGGCAACGCTTTCTTTTAAGCCGGGTAAAAAATAAAACGGAGGTGAACCCTTTTTCTTCAAAAAACAGAACAGCCTTGTTTCAAGGTATGTGCAACAAACCCTTCGATCTGTTGGTGATCGGAGGAGGAATTACCGGCGCCGGTATTGCCCTGGATGCTGCTGCACGGGGCATGAGTACGGCCTTGATCGAGATGCAGGATTTTGCATCGGGCACATCGGGGCGTTCAACCAAACTTATTCACGGTGGGTTACGTTACCTCAAACAGTTTGAATTCAGGCTTGTTGCCGAGATCGGCAAGGAACGTGAGATTGTACACCGCATTGCCCCCCACCTCACCAAACCCGAACACATGTTGCTTCCTTTATATGAGGGAGGATCGCTGGGTAGGTTTACCGGACGCCTGGGTATGAATATTTACGAATGGCTGGCCGGGGTTGAAAAGGCCGAATGGCACCGCATGCTGTCGGTGTCAGAAACACGCGGGCTTGAACCCCTGCTGCCTTCACAAGGATTGCTGGGGGGTATTTTGTTTTATGAATACCGCACCGATGATGCCCGGTTGACGTTGGATGTGATGAAAGAAGCCATCAGCCGCGGAGCACAGGGTTTGAACTATATCAAGGCAACCTCGTTTCTCAGCAAGGAAAACAAGCTGTGCGGTGTCATTGCCTGCGATCAGCTGACCGGTAGAACCGGAGAAATACACGCCACCTGTATTGTAAATGCCACGGGCCCCTGGGTCGACAGCCTCCATGCGCTTGATGAACCCGGTCTTGCCCAAAAATTGCACATCACCAAGGGAGTCCATCTGGTGGTGGATGGTAAACGGTTTCCGGTGAACCAATCACTATACATAGATACGTTTGATAAACGCATGATCTTTGTCATCCCCCGGGAGGGGAAGACCTATATTGGCACCACCGATACCTTTTATGAAGGCGATCTGGCCCATCCCCGGGTAGAAGACGCAGATGCTATCTATTTGCTGAAGTGCATAAATACGTTCTTCCCCAAACTGAATCTGACGAACAGCGATGTTGAGTCGGCTTGGGCCGGGCTGAGGCCCCTGATACGCAAACCGGGGAAGGGCCCTTCCGAAGTTTCCAGAAAGGATGAAATGTTTGAATCGTCTTCGGGGCTTATTACCATCGCCGGAGGCAAGCTGACCGGGTATCGTAAGATGGCTGAACGGGTACTGGAACGCGTGGAGGCAAAACTGAAGCTGCAGCGGGGTGCACGCTATAAGCCATGTTTCACCGAAGGCATCCCACTGGCGGGTGGTAAATTCAGGGATCAGGAAGAGTTTAAAAATTTTGGCTCCCTGCTGTTCCGTGATTATCCCCACCTGGGACTTAGGAAGGAAGAAATGGAAACCCTGATAAGCCGGTATGGCTCCAACACTCCCGCCTTGTTGCATCTCATGGATACGCTGAATAAACAAGAGGAGCACATGCTGCCCTTGTTGCTTCGTGCGCAGTTGAGGTATTGTGTCGAACAGGAGATGTGTTGTCGTCTGTCAGACTTTTTGATCCGGAGGACTTCGCTGGCCTATTTTCAAGCGGTAGAAACCGAGGAATGGAAGAAGTCCTTGATCGAATACATGGCCGGGTTGATGAACTGGACAGAAGGGCAAAAGCAACAGCTCAGCGCCGAATTGGAAGAGGCTCTGCAGGGATTAACGATTCGCAGGTGAGATGTTTTCAGGGGTGACAGTTGGTGAGCGGTCATCGGTGTGGCAAGAGGTGGAGTTATTCTAAAAAGCACAGGGTCATCACCAGGTCCTGGAAACGTGTAAAATGCATGTTTGTGAATTCGGGAAGGAGCGTTTTGTTATCAAACTCTTTTTTTACCTGCATCCGGAACTTACCATCCTCCTGCCCGATTTCTACATCATTAAACCACAAGAACTGGTTGGTAAGCGGATACTGAAGCTTGTAAAAGCTCTCTTTCATGCTGAAAAATAAGGTAGTGTGAAAAACCTGTTCAACGGCCGGGAGCGAGTTTAGAAAGCCCTGTTCTGATGCAGAGAAGACCGCATTCCACATTTCGGGTTTTACACGCCCTGTTTCTTCGATATCCAAACCAATAGCCCGGAGGGATGTTGATCGTGCAACAACTGCCCCTGCTAGTTTTTTTGAATGACTGATTGAACCAACAATTCCAGCTGGCCATAGAGGCTCTTTCCTGGGGCCGGTCAGGATCTCGGCCTCTGCAACGCCAAGTCTGGTCAAAGCCTGGCGGGCACAAGAACGGCCTGTGCTGAAATCGCCGATGCGTTTTTTTGAAAAACCGTTTACCAGGGCCGATTCGTTTGCTGTCAATGCATTCACATCGCTGAAGCTCTGGGTGAAATGCTGCGCAAACAGCGGACAGGAGAGCCCGAACGATATATCTAAACCTGGGGATGCTTCTTTCAAGGAAATAATATTTTTGAAGGAGGTACGTACGCCGCTCAAAAGTACAAAAATACAAGGTGTGCGGGGTTGAAAGCGCTGGTTTGGGCATGTCTTCAGACCTACTTTATTCGCTGACCATCCATACCTGCCTCACCGCTTTGACTTATCTTTGGGCTGCGCTTTTTTAGTCAAGAATAAAAGAACGAAGCGCATCAAAATCTAAACCCACCCAAATGGAAAAGACAACCGCCCAGCAACACACTGCCCTCCTCGTCATGGATATCCAGGGCCCCACCATGAAAATGATCAAAGAACCAGCTTTGATTACGGCAGCGCTCAACAAGGCTATTCAACATGCCCGTAAAAGCAATATGCCTGTAATCTATGTGGTGATTGGGTTCAGGAAAGGGTTTCCAGATGCCAGTCCGGCACACAAAACGCCTGCCGGGATGCAACGGTTGATGGCTATGGGGCTTGACCAGGATGATGCGTATCGGGTGCATCCTGCGGTGAATCCCCAACCCGATGATATCATCGTATTGAAAAAACGGGTAAGCGCTTTTTCGGGCAGCGACCTGGAAGTGGTATTGCGTTCCCTGGGAATTAAACACCTTGTCCTTACCGGTATTGCTACCAGCGGCGTTGTGCTTTCAACCCTGCGCGAAGCGGCTGACAAAGACTATCAGCTGACAGTGCTGACCGACTGTTGTGCAGACATGGATGAGGAAGTACACCGTGTTCTGACAACCAAGATATTTGTACGCCAGGCTACCGTGGCTGCGGTGGAGGAATGGACTGCAGCCACTTTGCAAAATACGTAGGCCTTTTACATTTCATATTTTCAGCTGCTACAGGGTAAGCACAGCGTCTGCCTGATGTATAGATGATACTGCCAGGAAATTAAATCGTATTTGGATTCACTCAAAAAGTGAGAAGTGTACTGTAGAAGGCAAACCGGCAGTTGTTTACTTTTTCTGTAATTTCGGTTTGTGTATAGATTTCTGCTTCTCCTTTTATTCGTCACTTCCTTTTTCACTTCCTTTTGCCAGACAAAAAGGCTTGACTCTTTGTGGGCCGCCTATCACCTCACCGAAAATGCTGACAGCACGAAGCTGAACATGCTTTCAGCAATCCTTATGTACGATTCAGGTGAAAAATCGGATACCAGTGGCACCCTGGTCAAGTCTATCCATCAACTTATAGCTAAGATAAAGGATCACAAGTATCTAAGCAAAAAGCTCCTTGAGTTGGGTGTTTTTGAAACCAATCACAGCCGTTCGCATGAAGCCCTGGGTTTTGAAAATGAAGCCCTGAGGATTTGCGAGGAAATGCAGGACAAACCAGGAATCGCTGATTGCAAGGAGAATATCGGAAATATCTATTTTGATCAAACCGATTATCCGGTTACGATGAAATATTATCTGGAAGCATTGAAACTTGATGAAGAGCTGCATGACAAGTATCGACTCGGCAAAATCAATAATAATCTTGGAAACCTGTATGATCAGCTCAACGATCTGAACAAAGCGCTTGACTATTATCTGAAATCCCTGAAGATCTGCGAGGAACTGTCAGATCACAAAGGAATAGTAGATAGTTATATCAACCTGGGCTTGGTTTATGCTGATATCGGGGACAGCGAAAACGTTCAGAAAGCCATCTCATTTTACAACAAGGCGATAGCATTATGCGATCCGGCGCTTGAATCGAAAGAGCTTGGCCAATGCTATTCTGCCATGGCCCAGCTGGCATATAATAACAAGGAATATGACCGCTCACTGGAATTGTTTATGAAGGATCTGGAGATTGACAAATTGTTGAATGACCGGAGAGGGTTGGCCGGTTCCTATAACAACATTGGGGAGGTTTTCTGCGGATTGGGAAATTATAAAAAGGCCATTCTGTACAGTGATTCCTCGCTGATTTTAAGTCAACAGCTAGGTGATTTGGAA
Source organism: Bacteroidota bacterium (assembly GCA_013289095.1). Classification (GTDB taxonomy): domain Bacteria; phylum Bacteroidota; class Bacteroidia; order Palsa-965; family Palsa-965; genus Palsa-965. The sequence continues at coordinate 6,671 of JABDAO010000043.1, forward strand.
ACACAAGAACTAGTCTACGAAAATTTATCTGAAGTGTATGCAGCGATGGGCAACTATCAGCAAGCATATACTCGATATAAGCTGTACAAAGGCTTGCATGACAGCATTTTTAATATTGCCAACAGCAAGCAACTGGGCGGACTAAAAACAAAATTTGAGGTGGAAAGAAAGGAAGCCGAAATGCTTATCAGATCGGATGCTGAAAAGAAAATCAGTAAGGAGCAACAAGCCAGGCAACAGTTTATTCTTTATGCTGTTGCGGCTGGTCTGTTCGTCGTATTTGTTTTTTCTGTTTTTCTTTACCGCCGGGTTAAGATCACTCAACGCCAAAAGGCAATTATTGAAGAACAAAAGATCCTGGTAGAAGAAAAGAACCTGCTGGTGGAACGGCAAAAAGCTGAAGTTGAACAACAGAAACATTTGGTGGAGGAACATCAAAAGGAAATAATCGACAGTATTACCTATGCAAAACGCCTGCAGGAAGCTATCTTACCTTCTGTGGGAGCAGTGAAGGGAGCCCTCCCCAACAGTTTTATCTATTATCAGCCAAAGGCCATTGTGGCAGGCGATTTTTACTGGATGCATACCACCGCCGACTTTATCTACATTGCTGCTGCCGACTGCACCGGCCATGGTGTACCAGGGGCGATGGTTAGCGTGGTCTGTTCAAATTCACTGAACAGGGCAGTGAAGGAATTCTCCCTTACCGATACAGGCGCAATACTCGACAAGACCCGGGAACTGGTTGTGGAAACGTTTGAGAAAAGTGATGAACAGGTGAGCGATGGAATGGACATATCCCTGATGCGGATCGGGAAGGCAGGAGAAGACAAAGTCTCTGTGCAATGGAGCGGCGCAAACAACCCGCTGTGGTATCATTTCAACGAAGAGCTGATCGAAGTAAAAGCCGATAAGCAACCCATTGGCAAATATGCCGCCCCCAGGGCCTTTACTACACATCATTTTGAGCACCCCAGACCGGTATCCTATTATCTGTTCAGTGATGGATATGCGGATCAGTTCAGCCCTATCGATAAGAAACTGATGAAGAAACAATTCAAAGCGATTATTTCATCTATCCGGGATAAGGCTATGGATGAACAGTTACGTGAATTGGAACGTGTGCATGTGAACTGGAAAGGTGCGATGGAACAAACCGATGACGTTCTTGTGATCGGAATCAAATTTTAAAGAGAGTCTCGCTGACTTGTGCCAGCTGTGCCCGGGCAGAATGTCCTCAAAAAAGAAAAAACATTCCTTGCGCAGCAATGATCCAGACTGCGTCCCCATCGGTTTGAAAACAGAACCGTGGATTCAAGGATGTTGTTTTCCTTCCCTCTTTTTGCTTTGCGGTTAATCCTTCACCAGAATTCGTTTCGCCATCTTGTATCCATTGCTCTCAAAACTGACCATGTAAATACCTGTGCTCAGATAGTCGAGCGGAATACGGATGGTATTCTGGTATTGAAGCGAGCGGTATAATTTGTTGATGAGAATGCGTCCCTGATAATCCATCACCATTACGGTAAGATCAGATGAGTTGTTTGAAATCTGAAACTGCAGGACATTGTCTTCGACCGGGTTTGGGAAAATGGTCAGTTCATCCGGAAATGTATTGTACTCGTTAATGCCTGCTGCCGTGGGCACATAGAGTGTTGCGCCTCCCGGAACGGTATTGCTTCCACCACCTGGACCTGTATTGCCAGCTGTAACTGTGCCATAGTATTGCGGGCCCAGGACATAGGGATAAACAGGAGTTCCGGAACCGTCAACCGTCACAAAGTAGGCATACGTGCCGGCAGGATAGTCGGGAGTAATGCAAAACCTCCCGTTGTACTGGTCCAGATCGCCCGAACCGGCGGTATAGATATAATCCTCGAGAAAGGTGCCTGCATAATAAGTGCTTGCAACGCCTCCAATGGTTACTGCTGTACTCATCGCCGGGCCTGATGCACGGGTGGTTGCTGTGGTCACCGCATAGCTTGGGGTCATGCGTTTGATGGCTCCTGTGCCGTTGGTATTGGTATAGGCATAGGGCCCATAGATCGGAAACCCGTCGAACGCATATCCGATGATGGGGCTGTGTACGGTTGTATTGGTTGAAGCAAACAAACATTTTGGAATGACGTGGTTATGATAGGTGCCTGTCTGGTTGGGATGGCCTAAACAGGCATCGAAGCTCTGTCCTTCGAAAATATACGCATTGCGGTTCCAGGTGCCTGTGCCTTGTGCAATGGCGCCTGTGCTGTTGTCCCAATAATAACCATCCATCCCGTTAAAAATTCCCACCCCGTTCGACCAGATGCCGATCAGCCCCAGCCCGGTGGTGGTCTTGACGCCTGTATTGGCTGCCGGGCTCAGGGTAATAGCCCAGGTCTTGTTTTGTGCGCTGGGCGTGTTGGGGTTGGCTGTCCAGGGGCCTACATTGTAACTGGGTATGCCCTGGCTCTTGATGTATGCATCGGTGCTTGTATAATACACGCTCTGTACATTGGCTGCAACAGTTCCATACACCGCGGGCGTACAGCCCGAACAGTTGTATCCCGTAAGCGCTGTGCTGTTGATGACCCAGGAGGTAATGGCCGGGCTGGTTTGTGATGTGGCCGCATTGTTCAGGATAAACAACACCAGGCTCACGAGGATCATTTTTTTCATTTTGTTGAGGTATTACAGGTGAATTGATAACGCATTTACAAAAGCTTAGTCGGGCACCCGATTCTGCCGAAACTGGACATTGTACAAAAAACTTTTATCGGTAAGTGTTTTCAGGAATACAAGGAGGTCTTTCTGCTCATCGTGCGAAAGTATAATCTTTCTTCTTAATTCTTTCGACAAGGTACGGCTTTCGACAATCCCTGTGGTATAATGATCGATGACGTCTTTCAGTTTGTTCACCCTGCCGTCGTGAAAATAGGGGGCTGAATATTCCACGTTTCGAAGCGTAGGCACTTTAAACGTCAGCGAATCGGCCGGGTCGTTGGTAACCTTCATGCGGCCTACATCCCTAAGCACACTATCGAGAGGGAGGCCGATGTTTTCGAATTTATTATTGGTAAACAAGGGCTCCCGGTGACAGGTTGCACAGTTCTTTTTAAACAACTCATAACCGTTTTCTTCGCGGGCGGTGAAATGCACATCCCGTTCATGCCGCATGACGCTGTCGTATTTTGAATTGCAGGAAACGAGGTTTCCGGTAAACTGGGCGAGCGCTTTCAATAAGCGTTTGGAGGTAATGATACTGTCATTGAACGCGCGGTAGAACAATTTTCGGTATTTGGCTGTACGCTGCAACTTGTTGATCACATCCTCCAGTTTGCTGTTCATCTCCACGGGGTTTGTAAGGGGGTTGATGGCTTGTACTTCGAGGTTGTTTACGCCCCCATCCCACATAAAAGAGGTATTCCATGCCAGGTTGATAAGCACCGGCGAATTACGTGTTCCGACCAAACCTTGTATCCCATGGCTGAGTTTATGATCAGCATGTGTAAAGGCGGTGAATGACAAATGGCAACTGGAGCAGGAGGTGGAGCTATCAGACGAAAGAAAGGGGTCGTAAAACAATTCCCTCCCCAGTTCAAAACCATGCAGGGTGAGCGGATTGTTCGAAAAGTCGTACCGGGGTTTGGGCCATCCCCTGGGTGCGTTAAACTTCACAGGTGTATCTGTGCCTGCAAAGGCAAGGATACAGGTCAGCAGGGCCAGTATTCCAGATACACGATAGAAGAGCCTTGTCTTTTTCATCTTTTTTAGCAGCGCTGTTTATTCGGTTATCACACTGAACATGCGTTGGTAGTTATCGGCCAGGCGCATCGCTTCGGTACAGGGCAACAGCACACTGTTTGTTTTGTGCAGATCTACTTGTGTAAACCACGTTCCTACATCCACGTTTAAGGATACTATCTGTTCCTGGTTTGGTTTGATTACAGGAATCTTCAAAACAACAGTACGCAGGGTCTGACAGGGAGGGAGGTACCCTCCGATATGAAATTCGAATGCATGGTGCAGGGTATTGCAGGAGGGTGAACGGCCTGTGAGTTTTGCATTAATATAACCGGTGTTCCAGGCCCAATACATGCCTTTGATAGGATCCAGAGCCCCATCCATGGCTCCCGACACATTCGCCAGACTGTCTACCCCGATCAGGAAACGGAGTTCTGAAAAACTGCCCCCAGGCACGCGGTCTAATTGAATAACCTGGGAGACGCTGTCTTCGGCATCTACCAAATGGTAACTATAGGGTTCGCGGTAGATGAGCTGGGTTTGATTTGTGAGGACGATGTTGCTCAGGTAAAATCTGCACGCATCAATACTCAAGGTATCGCCGTGTTCATCTGTATACAATGCGTTGTTGAGGTTTAATGGTTTTCCATCAAAAACCAATCGAAGTCTCAAGCTGAGAGAACCCGGCTTTAGGCTTTGGACGGGCGCGTCGATGAAGCCTGTAAAAAGGAGGAAGAGAAAAACACAGATCAGGATCAGTCTTTTCATGAGTTGCAGATAATGTAGCTTGCCCGGAACATGAAACAGATGAAATGGTGGCCTGGCTTATTACTTACAAATGTGGGAAATAGGGATGCGGGAGCAGTTATGTTTTGAAAGAAATGTTTAATGGAATTCTGCCCCAAACGCTGGGGGAGCATAGTATTCAATACCAGCCAGCAGGGCAAGCGTGGTGTTTTGCAGGATTTTATATAATGATAACACAGCATGCAGGGGGCGCTTCTTTCAAAATGAGGCAATTGATGTACATTTGTGCCCGGATTTGAAAGATGGGCGTGGATGGTTGGATACGTGCTTGTGGCGGTTTTCCCTAAAGTATCCAATCTTTTCTTGTCTTCGCCAGGGCCTGGACCTGAGCAGACGAGGCCCGGGCAAACAGCTCGGGTAAACAACGGGAAACAGCGTGAATCAGAAAAGAGTTCTCATAGAAACAATCAAAAAACAGAAAAGCGTATGAAAACAGTCTGTATCGTATCCATGTCGCGCACACCCATTGGCAGGTTTAAAGGCGTTTTGTCGAATCTCAGCGCGCCTCAGCTGGGGGCTTTTTCCATCCGGGCGGCTGTTCAGAAAATAGGTCTGAAACCCGAACTGGTGGAAGAGGTGATCATGGGCAATGTATTATCGGCCGGGCTTGGTCAGAACCCAGCCCGTCAGGCTGCATTGGGAGCGGGTTTGTCTGATGCGGTCATCTGTTCGTCGGTCAATAAGGTCTGTGCTTCGTCGGCCAAGGCTCTTATGTTGGCCGCTACAAGCATTGGGGCGGGCATCAGCGGGGTGGTTGTTGCGGGCGGGTTCGAAAGCATGAGCAATACGCCCTACTACATGAGCCGCGGAGTGAACCCGGCCAAGATAGGCGATTATACGCTTGAAGACGGAATAAAGAAAGATGGTTTGTGGGATGTCTATAACGATTATCACATGGCTGCTGCCGCCGAACTCGTCTCTGCCGCGATGGGCATTACTCGTAAAATGCAGGATGATTTTGCCATCGAGTCGTACAAAAGGGCTCATCTGGCCAATGAAAACAAGTGGTACGCGGGCGAGATTGACCCGATTTCGATTCTTGACAACAAAACAAAAAAGGAAAGCCTCATCACCGAGGATGAAGAATACAAACAGGTGTTTTACGATAAGATCCCAACCCTCAAACCGGCCTTTTCGGCAACGGGCACCATTACAGCTGCCAACGCGTCGAAGATCAATGATGCCGGTATTGCCCTGGTATTGATGAGCGAGGAAAAAGTAAAAGAACTGGGTCTGAAACCACTGGCAAAGATCATCGGGTTTGCCGATGCAGAACAAAACCCCTCGCAGTTTCCGACTACTCCATCCAAAGCCATGGCCAGGGCGCTTGCTTTAAGCGGGTATACACTGGCCGATATGCAAGCGGTGGAAATACACGAAGCCTTTTCGTGTGTGGCCCTGGCCAATATGCAGGAACTGGGTATTGATCATTCCATCACAAACCTGCATGGGGGAGCTGTTGCCCTGGGCCATCCCCTGGGTGTATCGGGAGCAAGAACGGTTACCTCGCTCATCAGCGTGTTGAAACGTACGGGCGGCAAACGCGGTGTATGCGGTGTGTGCAACGGCGGGGGCGGGGCCAGTTCGTTGGTTATTGAGTTGATGTGATTCAGCCGGGCAGACCCGTGTTTTTATTCGTTGAAAGGTATCCTGTTTGAGGTTTTCTATAAGTGCTTTTCTGTGCTGTGGCACTGTGTTTTTTTTCAGTTCCCTTCGCTATCAACCTTTATTGCTTTGTGCTGAAGGTAACCACTGAGGCACAGAGACCACTTAGAAACACGGAGGTGTTACTCCGATTTCGTAGTGAACCGGAGTGGCCTTTATGCCTTCGTGGTTACCTTAACAGGCCAGAAGGGAACTATACCGTTACGATTTGGTTGATAGTATCGTGGCGTACCAGATACGTATTTACCACACTTGCTTCTGGCACAGAATCGTTTCCTAATCCAACTTCGCCATTTGATCCAGCACCACGGGTAACTTCTTGTGGAGTTGTTTCTTCCACCCCATTCCCATCACCAGGCTTACAATCACCAATTTCAGGCCCGTAAAGCCCGAGTGTTCAAGGAGCAGACGCGTGCCGCCGCGGATCTTTTCAAGCGTAAACGACAAGACGGTATCGGGTTGGGTAAAAATGTGTTTGCCTGGTGCATCTGTGAGCTCTGTATTTACTCTGGCCCGGGCAAGGGTCTTTTCGCCGGATGCACTCCCGCGGTAGGTGTAAGCAAGGCACTTTAACGCGTCGAGCCTGATGATGCAGCAATGCGTGATGCCATCCCACCCTTTCTGAGGGTTCATCCAAAAGGTAGATCCATGACCCAGCACAGGCTCCAGGTTGTTTTGCATGAACCAGCTGCCCAGCAGGGCCGGGTGGGTCAGGGCCCGCCACATGTGTTCGGGTGGAGCATGGAGGCCGGCGCTGATACGGATACTTTTTTACATCGGGGTTTGCTGACCGGTGAAGACTGATTCTGGAATGAAGATCGTAGTTTGAACGTTTCTTCTGTAGGTGTTTGTCTTTAAAGCCGGGATCGGTTCGCCGGATGCTGTTCTGGATGACTGGCCTGCACCCCGATTAATACGGCCCTGCACGTAAAGAAACGTAAGTTTGATTTATCTTTGGAAAGGCAAGAAAAAGTGGTCGCGCATGGTGAACAGGGCTTTCAACCGCCATGGCGCTTTGAACAGAGGATCTGTCAAGCCTGCCCAATATCTCATTTAAGAAATATTTTCACGCCCTTTGCACGGGATAAACCAGTATGGGGATGGAATCAAGAATTGCGCTGTTGCCCGAAACCCTGTTGGTAGGTAAATGTCTGCGGATGGCGTTGGCAAACAACCGAACGGTTGAATTGTGGAAAAGCTTTATGCCACACCGGGCTGAAATACAAAACATACGTTCACCGGTTTTATATTCGGTGCAGCGTTACGATGGGCTGCCCGGCCCAGGCGTCTTCAACCCCAGCGTCGAATTTGAGAAATGGGCGGCTGTAGAGGTTACCGGTTTTGGTCAGATTCCCGAAGGAATGTGTACACTTACTATACCGGGAGGTTTGTATGCAGTCTTTCAGTACAAGGGAAGCCCCCAGGAGTTTGCAAAAGCCTTCGATTTTATCTTCCGGTCCTGGTTTCCCGACTCGGGTTATGTACTCGATAACCGCGAACATTTTGAAATCATGGGCGATAAATACAAAAACAACGACCCTTCATCCGAAGAGGAAATCTGGATACCCCTTGCACCCCGGGCCGGTTCCTGACAGCGGGGCCCCCGGCTGGGAGCCGGTTAAGACACCGTGTGTTTATTACTGCTTACAAGGGTTACAGCCTTCTTCCAAAGGCATTCGCCCCTGAAATGGGCTGGATTCTATAAAATCCCTATCTTTAACCTATCTGGCTAATTAGGGTTCACTCAAAAAGTCGGCAATCTAGTGGAGGACGAATCGCCCTGTGCGCTGGGGAGTCTCCCGCCGAAGGGCGGGACGAACTTCAAGATGGCTGGCGAGAAGCGATGGCCTGTGCTGAAAAGCCATCTTGAAGTTGGTCCGCGTGGGGCCTTTTTTGCGTTACTTTCCTGCCCCGCCCCTCAAGCTTCCTGCGCGTCGGCAGGCGGGGTTGGGCAAGCAAAAAGCGGCAAAGACCTGGCAGGTCTTTGAGCGGGCATGTGTGAAAGCAAAAATTCCTTTGAACACAAAGTTCGTCCACGTACTGCTTGGTGCAAGGGTTTTGATTGGAATCGACATTTAGTCTTGCATCTCAATGATAAAAATGAGACATTATGTGTTGATTGGGTGATGGTTGGAGGTGTTTGAGTGAACCCTAATTATATATCAGAGTACAACGTTTTTGGGAATACCCCGGTACAGACCTGTAGGGATTGTTATGAAGAATCAGCGCTTGTGTCTCTTTTTCCTTTTGTTCCAGCTAAGCGCTTTTGCACAGCTGGAAGACTACCTGCCCACCACACCTGCATCGCTGCAACTCTCACACCGTAATTACAAACAGTACATCATCTCCCATCGCATCAAAACCGTGATGAAATGGAGGGTCGACAGCATCACCAATCAACGTTTGCTCGAAAAAATTACGTGTTTTACCCCCGGTGGAGATACCTCGCTGTGTTATGATTATACAAATGCAGCGTGTTATAAACGTGTCATCAACCGCGATACGCATGGAAAGATAACCGAAGAAGACCGCTATACCGTCCAGGATACGGTAAACCCCATCGACCGCATTAAATTTATATACGCCGCCGGAAGGGTTTCTGAAACCCGGCATTTGATCTTACATGGCATTCAGACCCAGAAACGTGAAACCTATCTCTATGATAAAGGCGGGTTGTTTTTGCGTGTCGAACGGTTTGACAGCATTACCAGATGGCTTCATGAAAATGAAACGTACCGGTATAACACCGGCAACCTGGTGTTCATTAAATACGGCATCAGAGATTCGGTTTCTGATCCGGCAAAAATAAAAATACACGTGGCTTCCAGCGTCTTCTTTGAATATGATGAGGCCAAAAGACTCAAAAGCATTAAATACTATACAGGCGACAAAACAAAACTGGTGCGTACCGAATTGTTTCAGTACGATGAAATCGGGAACCTCATCCATTACACGGGTTCTGCCGCCCACCCCGACTGGACTGCCGACATGAAATACGACGACAAGCGTTCTATCATCACCTACGAGCTGAAAGATGCCAGCGGTAAGTTACGACGGTCTGTAGCCAGCTCCTACGGCAAAAGCGAAAGCCTGGCCCAGGAAATAGAAACACTCTCTTCGGAAGGAACAGCCATACCCCTGAAAAATATTTATAAATACAAATACCTGAAAGATGACAATATTTCAGTGTGCGATCAATATTCGGGGACAAAACACAAAGGCAAGATAACCTACGAGTATGAATATTACCCGGGGCCTAAATAGTTGTTTGTTCGCTTACAAACCCTGTTTCTGTTTTGCAGACTCCTTATAAATAAAGTTGATTACGATTCAGCCGAAGGCAGAGACCTTGTTAAGGTAACCACTACGGCACGAATGACACAAAGAGACACGAAGACCATAGACAGAAAAAGCCTGCGTGTACCTGCCTGTCCTTCGTGCCTCCCTGGTTTCCTTCGGCGCAAAAAAGGCGAGTCGCCAAATCAACCGGCCTTCTCAAGAACCAGATTTCAAACAATACATTCGCGCGCTATGAACATCACCTACAGAATCCTCCTTCCGGCCGATGCCGCAGCCTACAGAAACCTGCGTCTGGAATGTCTTGCAAAACATCCCGATAACTTTGGCACGGGGGTGGAAGAAGAACGCTGTCAACCCGAATTGAAGTTCGAGAAAATTATCAAGACCGGTTCGACAGACAGTTTTATGATGGGGGTTTTTGATGAAGAGCGTCTTGTAGGCTTATGCGGTTTCAACCGCGAAGACAGGCTGAAAACAAAACACCGGGGTGAAATCGTGCAGATGTATGTCGATGCGACGTATGCAGGCAAGCACATCGGCCCCTCGCTTTTAAACGCTGCCATCAAACGTGCATTTGAGTCGGGCGTCATCGAACAGATAGCGCTCAGCCTGGTTCATCAAAACGAACGTGCAAACCGCGTCTATGAAAAGCTTGGGTTTGAAGAGTATGGAAGGATCAAGAACTATTTTAAAGCGGGAAGCCGATATTGGGACCAACGCTTCATGATCCTCCGCCGCGATACCTGGAAACCTTTTGTGGCCCAGGGCGAACAAGGCATTTTGTAGGATATGCGCTGCGGTGTGTTGTCGGTGCAAGCAAGGAGTGATGCATGCGGAGATGAATTGTTGCTCAGCGCCATGCATTCCTGCTCAAAGTAACTACGGAGGCACGGAGAACACGGAGGGGCACGGAGACCCAACTTAAAAATCTCCGTGCTTCTCTGTGTTCTCTATGTCTCCGTGGTTTCCTTCACACCCACCTGCACAAACTCATTCGCTCACCTGCCTCACTCAGGAAATATACACAGCCACCAGGGTGCTCCAGGGGCCATTGAGTTCGGGGTGTTTGGCGTTGATCCAGCGGGCAAAGGCGTGCAGATGCTGACCTGCACTTGCAACACCCAGTTTCATGACAAACGAGGAATGGGTAGAGATGAGTTGTTTCGTAGACGGGTCTTCGGCAGTTGCCGGAGCGGGGTCGCCCAGTTTGTAGCTGATCTCTACTGCCGTGGCCTCTTTAGGCCTGGCGCCCCGTTTGGAGTCCCTGGTGGTACGGCAGGTGGCCTTGAGTGAGCCGCCACTGATGGATTTAAGATCGAAATACACCAGATCGGTGATGGCTACCTGATGATTCGTTTTTGTGGAATTCCGGGATGCAATATTCAGGATGAGCCTGTCGGAATCGGTAATAGCCGGACTTCCGCTCATCCGAACCAGCAAGGGTTGAAAGAACGCAAAAAACGATTTCATGAGCTGTAATACAGCCGCTCGTGTTTCTTTTGTTCTGCTTACGGGGCTGCTGTGCAGTTCGTAGATGCCCGGTGAGGCCGGAGTGCCTGTAAACCATTGGGTAAGAAACCCCTGGGCCTGGGTTATTTCGGCTGCCGTAAGCCCCAGACGGGTTCCGTTGTTGGTTGTTCCTCCTGCAATCAAATAGGCTACCACTGCCCGGAGGTATTTGTCAAATTTCGGCAAGGTGCGTGGTATGCGACCGCCTCCTGTTGAAGTTTTCATGTTTTTTTTGTTTTTAGGTTAATACTGTTTTTGAACGATAAAAGACATTTGATAAATTTCTGATGAAACCGGCTGTCTTCTGCACCGATGTTCGTGTCCTTTCTCCTGTATGCGGGGAACTTCTTCCCGTGCGGGAGTAACTTCTTCCCGTGTGCGCGCAACTTATTCCCGTGAGGGAGGAACTTCTTCCCGTATGCGCGCAACTTCTTCCCGTGAGGGAGGAACTTACTCTCGTATGCGCGCAACTTCCTCCGGTGGGGGCTTAACTGCTTCCCGTGTGCGCTGAACTTCCTCCCGTGTGCGCGTAACTTCCTCCGGTGTACGAAGAACTTACTCCCGTTTGTGCTGAACCGATTGCAACCTGCTGAAAACCCCTGCAAAGACCACCATCCATGCAAATGATCCTGTTCATGACCCATTTCTGAACGGGGGAGCGTCCTCCCTCATTCGCGGAACAGATTTCCTGGAGGTGCTTCTCTGTTTTTGTTCAGACAGCGCTTTTACCGGCATTGAACTTTTTGCCAGCGTGATGCTGCAAAACGCACTTTGGGGCCCTCCTTGTCCGGTACTCCTGTTGGATATCCGTCCTGTTGCATACCCGATTACTTAAATGCTTACACAGACAAGAGCGGGTATTGGTGTACGACAACGATGTTCAACAAAATCTTTTTCTTGTCTTACACCCGGTGTCATATTCAGGGTTTGAAAACCGGCCCGGCATACAGAAAGAAAGAACGACAAAACATAGTACATAAACGGGATATGCTTTGGGTTATTGTGCGTGCGGTTGATCGTTGCCTGCGAGCCATCTGATGTGGAAGGCCGGAGTCTTGATAAATTATTTCATTGAAAAGGGGTGTTTTGAAAAATGATCTTCAGCAGGGATTAAGGTTTCGGCCGAAACATCCATATTTTCGGGCGGGTGGTAGTCTGGATAGGTGTCATCTGTTTTTTTGGGAAATACGGGCAAGACAATAATATCAAAAAACATACTTGCTGAGATACGTGCATGATTTTCATCTTCAATAAGCGAGAATTATCTTGATTGAATTGTCCTGCTTTTCGTTGGATTTAACACCGGGAGACGGAGGGCAAGGAGAAAGACAGAGAAGAATAGGTAATGCCTCTGTGTTTCGCCGTGGTCTCCGTGTCTCCGTGGTTTTCATTTCATCCTCCTATAGTGTCCCAAAGAATTCCGAAAACAAATATAACTCACTGATATCCAAGAGTAAATATTTAGAATCTTTCCAAATACCAGAAATGCGGTATTGCAGCTTGACAACATCTCCGCTTTCTTTGCATGCACAAAACAACAACAGGGCGTGGATTAAACTCAGACGTTTGCCATGGAACAACACGATAAGAAATCAAAAGAAGAGGCCTTTATGCAACAGCTGGCAGAAATGGAAAAGATCAGGTTACACCTGTATCTGCTTGGGTTAAAAGTCGATACAGGCATGACGCGTATCTATGCCGTACGCCTGATCAAACCCGTTGAACCCGATGAAGCGTTTAGCTAAACGCGTATATACACCCGACATACTGAAACAAACATGACTATGCCCTCTATTTACAAAATCAAGCTTACGCTTCTTGCCCTGTTGTTCGCTGCCGGCATTTACTCGCAAACCGGAAGTCTGAAAGGTACCGTGACCGACAGTGCAGGCCGCCCCGTATATGCTGCTTCGGTTATGCTCACGGTCCCTCCCCTTTCTGACAATACCGATTTGAATGGAATATTCGTGTTCGAACAAATACCCGCAGGCAAACAAACCATCGTGGTGCGTTTCATCGGCTGTCGTCCCGAAACACGCACGGTGGAGATCATCGCGAATAAGAGAACAGAAATCACAATTGCCCTCAAGCCTGATACCCGGGTGCTTGGCGGGGTTACCATCAACGGCATTCAAAGCATCAGCGGCATGGGCCATCTCGATGAGGTGCACGACGGGATTATCTATTCCGGAAAAAAGAATGAAGTAATCATACTCGATAGTCTTGCCGCCAATACGGCCCAGAACATTGCCCGGCAGGTTCTGGGAAGGATACCCGGGGCCAATTTTTCGGAAACAGAAGGAGGCGGGTTTCCGTCAAACGGCATTGGGTTCAGAGGGCTGAACCCTACGCAAAGCGTAGAAGCCGATACGCGCCAGAATGGATATAATATTGCAGGCGATATTTACGGGTACCCCGAATCGTATTACCTGCCCCCGCTCGAAGCCATAGAACGCATCGAGGTAACACGCGGGGCTTCTTCGCTCCAGTTCGGGCCTCAGTTTGGAGGAGTCATCAACTATGTGGTGAAAAGCGCTCCCGAAAACAAACTGTTGGAATACACCACCGAACAAACTGCCGGAAGTTTCGGGCTCTTCAGTTCTTTCAATGCCTTTGCCGGCACGTACAAAGCATTTAGCTATTATGCCTTTCTGCAATACGAGGGTGTTACCGGATGGCGTCCCAATTCGGAGATACAACAGGCTACAGGTTTTGTACATGTTGATTATAAGCCGACACCCAAACTAAAGATAGGCCTGGAATATTCATCCCTGCGCAATATCCTCCACATGCCCGGAGGGTTAGACGATGCCGAGTTCAATGCCGATCCGCACCAGTCGTACCGCGCACGTAACTGGCTTACCACGCCCTGGAACATTATTGCCTTGACGGCCCAATACAAACCAACGGATAAAACAGAACTTACCTTGAAATCGGCGCTTAACCTGAGCCAGCGCAACATCGTATGGCGCAACGAGGATGGGGGCGCAGGGGCGATAGACAGTATCAGTTCAGGTACCAAGGCCTACGCCCCGCGCGAAGTGGAGCACGAAGGTTTTCAGAGTTCAACTTCCGAACTCCGGTTGCTAACGCGGTATACGATTGCAGGGGTCAGCCAGACGCTTGCCGCAGGCGTACGGGTGTTCAGCGGGTATATGAACCGGGAAGAAGGCGGACCGGGTTCCACCGGCATTGATTTCGATCTGAACCTCTACGGAGGAACCTATTCAAACAACCTCAACTTCACCACCTTTAACATGGCTCCGTTTGTTGAAAATACGTTTCACCTGGGTACACGGTTTTCTGTCACCCCCGGTGTTCGGTATGAGTATATCAAAAGCACAGCCACGGGGTATGTCACTACCGATGCCGATTCGATCATGTATGTAAACGAAAGTAAAACGCGTTACATACCGCTTGCCGGCGTGGGTTTGCAGTATAAGCTGTTTGCCACCACCAATATCTATGGAAACATTTCGCAGGCATACCGCCCCATCGAATATTCATTCCAGTACCCCCTGGGTCTGGATGTAAATGCGAAGATCGATCCCAACCTGAAAGACATTACCGGTTACAATGCCGATCTGGGCTGGAGAGGCACCGTACGCAATTATTTGAATTTCGATATCGGGGCTTTTTATCTGGTGAAGAACAACGAAATAGCCATCGAAACTCTGGCCGGGCCTAATCAAACCACCTACACGTATGAAACCAATGTGGCCAATGCCGTACACCAGGGTCTTGAAACATACGTCGAATTGAATATCATGAAACTCTTTACCGATCATTCGCCCATCGGTACGCTCAGCATCTTTAATTCATTTGCATACGATGATGCCAACTATGTAAGCGGTCTGTATAAAGGCAATCTGGCTGCATTTGCGCCGCTCACGATCGAGCGTGTAGGCATTACCTATGCCGTGCGTAATTTCTCGACTACATTTTTATACAGCAGTACCGCCAAATCGTTTTCGGATGCCAACAACACGGTGTTCAGCCCCGATGCCGAGGTGGGCATTATCCCGGCCTATCAGGTGATGGATTGGTCGGCTATGCTGAAGATCAAGAACTATCAGCTGAAATTCGGGGTGAATAATATCGCGGATGAAAAATACTTTACCATGCGTACCAACGAATATCCGGGGCCGGGTATTATCCCTTCTATCGGACGCAGTTTCTATATCGGGTTTGGGGCGAAATTTTAGAAGCCTTTGGTTTTGTATGAACCACAGAAATACGGAGAGCACGGAGATACACAGAGGCACTAGCTGTTTTTCTCCGCGACTCTCCGTGCTCTCCGTGTTTCTGTGGTAAATCCAATGCTACCCAAAGCAATTCATCCCAAAATAAAACAGTCATCGCCTCCAATACCCAGGCATAACCAAAGTCCGAAAGAGCTGCCCATGGATCAAAAATAGCCTGGTCTTGCAAAGTCAGCGGCGCTGGTATCGTAAACAAACCATAGCGGTACGAATAAAGGATTGTTTGAGAGTAAGGGCAGGCTTGTTCGCAGCGTATGACAGCAGGTAAGACATAAACCCGTTACAGGGTCAATTTAATCCCGACAATGGTAACATCATCAACCTGTTCCAGATTTCCCTTCCAGGCATTGAATGTGTTTAAAAGAACTTCTTTTTGTTCATCCAGATTTTTAGCGCAGTTGGCCAGGAGCAGGTCTTTGAGTTGCTGGTATTTGAATTTCTTTCCTTTTAACCCTCCAAACTGATCGGCAAAACCATCGGTAAGGAGGTAGAAGGTAACAGTTGAGCTGATCAGAATGGGATGCGTATTAAAAGGCGCCGGGTCGTAGGTACTGCCTATGGCTTGTTTGTTTGGTTTTAACTCCCGAAGTATTCCGTTTTCGATATACCATAGGGGGTTATTGGCCCCGCTCCAGTTTATCTTGCCAGAAGTGCGGTTGACAGAAAGCAGGGATATGTCCATTCCATCTTTTACATCGTCATTGCTTTTCGAAAAGGTTTCGAGTACCAGGTCCCTGGTTTTGTTCAGGATCTGGCCGGTATCCCTCAGCCCGAATTCTTTCACGGCCCGGTTCAGGGCGTTGGAGCATACAATGCTCACCATGGCACCCGGTACACCATGGCCGGTACAATCGGCAGCGGCTATATAAAGTGTATCGTCCAGGTTTTCCATCCAGTAAAAATCGCCTGCAACAATATCCTTGGGCTGGTAGAACAGAAAACTGTCGGGCACGTGTTTATGCAGTTCGGCAAGCGATGGAAGGATGGCCTGTTGCAAACGCTTTGCATAGGTAATACTGTCAATAATCTCTTTCCGGTGTTCTTCCACACGTTCTTTCTGTACTTCAATTTCCTTCTTTTGTCTCGACAACAAACCGTGTGCACGTTTTCTTGCCGAGATGTTCCTGAACAAAAAGACGGAAAGGATCCCGAATATCACCAGGGCCACGAGCACGAGAATGGTAACCATCTTTTGTCTGCGCAGGGTTTCAGACTGAAGCGCCTTGTCGCGGTTCAGAAAACCAATTTCGCTGTTCTTCTTTTCCAGATCGTATTTCGTCTGTGTCTCGGCCATGCTTTTTAAGAGCTCTGAATTGTGGAGGCTATCGGTTAAGTTGACCAGGTAGTTCAGATCGGCGTATGCCGAGTCCATACGCCCCAGGGCCGAATCAACACGGGCCCCAAGCCGGAGGCAAAATGTTAAGTTACGGTAGTTGTGTGCGCGCTGCCCGGTTTCCATCGAGTTCCACAGGTGCTGCCGTGCTGCCTTGATCTGGTGCAAATTAAATTCAACACCGGCCAGGTTGTAATACATTAATGGAAGAATGGAGACATGTTTCAATTTCAGCGACAGGGACAGGGCTTTTTCGATGTAGATTTTGCCTTCCTTGTTTTTTTCCATGGAAACATACGAATTCCCGATATCCATGAACAGCATCTGATACACACTGGAGTCTCCATTCCGGGGCACGGTGCGCAATGCCTTGAAGTAATAAATCAAGGCCGTATCGCAGGAGTACTTTTCAAAGTAGATATTTCCGATATTCATTACTGCTGAAGTCACATCTGTCGAATCTTTTCCTCTGGGCGCCAGTTGTATGACTGTTTCATAATATTGACGGGCATGCAGAAAGTCATGTTCATAATAAAAAAGGTTTCCCTTGTTTACCAGCACCGAAAGAAGGTTGATCGAATCGTTTTCCAGGAGCCGTTCGGCCTTGACAAAGTATATCATCGCACTGTCTTTCTGGCTTGCGCTTAACGCAGCTCCGAGCACCCCGTATGCTTGTCCGAGCGCGGTCGAATCTTTTGTCTGAAGGGCCCATGTCAGACCGGTTCGGGCCCAGGTAATGCCGGCCTTCGAGTCGCCCTTTGTCAGGCTCCTCACGACCAGGCGTTGAAACAGTTTTGATTTTTCCGGTTTCGTTGT